>JBIQHO010000436.1:0-2539 GCA_044508545.1 Bradyrhizobiaceae bacterium
TCAACTACTCGGCGGCCTTGAAGGCAAAGGGTGGCAAGTGGACCTTCGCCGAGCTCGACCGATGGATCGAAGATCCGAAGACCTACGTTAAGGGCACTTCGATGAGCTTCGCGGGCTTGAAGAGCGAGAACAAGCGCGCTGACCTGATCGCGTATCTCAATACGCTATCGAAGGACCCGGCGCCGCTGCCGAAGTGAGCAGGCAAGACGTGAGCAGGTAATAGGCCTGCGAACGGACGCCGACAGCAAGAACAGCTTGCTGAATTCAAGTGTGTCACGCGCCCTATGGCGTTCGCGAGCCGTTCGCTCGCGTTCGCCATCCCGGGGGGCGGGGGTTCAAGTCAAGCCAAAGCTGAAGATGCCAGGGGTCTGAGGCTCGAGACTTTGGTTCTGAGGCCGGGGTTCTGAGGCCGGAGCCCTTCAGAAGCTCAGAAGCGGGCTCTATGGTTTTGATTTGATGCGTTTTTCTTGATGCGAACTGTCATCCGTTGTCGGGTCAAGCCCACGGACATCCTTCGCTCGAAAACGCTATACATTTCGTCGAAACGATTTCCGAGCGTGACGTTCGTCCGCGGGTGTAACCGGCGCTCAGCAGCTTATCCGGACAAAACCTGTCTCCGGAAGCCATCGGCGCCCGATACGGAAATCACGGGGCAATCACGCGGCAACGACCAGGCAAGCTCAGAACATCGTCAGGCTGCTTTTGGTTCGTCGGGGACTTGGTCTCTTGATCGCGGCTGGACTTGATCGCGGCTGGGCTTGATCCGCAGTCTTCCATAGGCTGGTTGCGCCGGCTGTCAGCAATGCAACCCAAATTGATGCGACCGGTTGAAGCTTCGATCATCACCACATGTTGAGCACGGTGCGCGCCTCGTCCGACATGCGGCTGGGATCCCAGGCCGGCTCCCAGACGATCGCCACCTTGGCATCCTGAACGCCGGAAACGCTCTTGACCGCGTGCTCGACCTGGCCAGGCAGTTCGGCCGCCGACGGACAATTCGGCGACGTCAGCGTCATCTCGATATTGACCCTGCGGTCGTCGTCGATGATGATTTTATAAATCAGACCAAGTTCATAGAGGTCAGCCGGAATCTCCGGATCATAGACCGTCTTGAGCGCGCCGACGATGTCCTCGCCCATGCGCGCCATTTCGTCCGCCGGAACGCTCGATGACGAATCGGCCGCATCGGTGGCGTCCGCGTCAACCGAGGAAACGCTTTCGGTTCTCGCCAGGTTCGCCTCGTCGGTCATAGCCAATACTCCTGCGCGTTACTTCTGCGCTTTGGCGAACAGGCCGCACCAGATTTGGCCAGCGCGGTCTGGATGAGTGCGGATTCGGATTTGTTGTCCGCCCGAACGTCGTCAAAGCGTTCGTCAATGCAGCCTTCAGCCTCAGGCGGCGTATCTGCTCTACATAGCGCAGTTGCGGGTCTTCTCCAAGCGTCAACAGGAAGGCCTCTGATGCCATTCCGCTGGCTTGCGACCAGGCTTTGAGCGCGCCGGTCCCTCGACCCTACCCCGGTGATATCGACGCGAGGGCGGATAATGCAAGCGGATGGTCGGACGTCCCGCGTTCCCGGACCCGCCGGTTTGAGCAATTCTAGCAGTGGCCTGGATTTTCCGGAGCGGATCGGCCCGGATATGGCGGATTTTGGCCCGATTTCAAAAGGGAATTGCCCCTCATGTCACCAGCTATCTGCACGGAATGGAGTTGACGCGAACGTTATTGCCGTGGTAGGTTTTAACTACACCAATTTAGCATGGTTGGATCGTTGGACTAAGATACGCAACCGCCTTCGCAAGTGAGCAATCCACGAGTGAAAAACAGGCGGAACGAGTTCGCATCGCGGGTATTGTTATTGATGTGGGGAGTGCGTAGTCCCAACCAGAGGAGCCCTTCATGTGCGACTACAGTCTGCATCACGTGGCGTCGCGGCCTGCCAAGGTCGCCGATAAGCTGGTTACGATGGAGCTTGCGAAATCAAACGTGCGCGGCTTTGCCGCCGTTGGCGAGCTCGGCCCCAAGCTTGTGATTCACGACAGCCCGCCCGAATTGGCGGTCTGCCTGCTTCCAGGAACGGAACTCGCTTTCGACGAGAACGTTCAGTATGAGTGCCCCCGCAGCTTTCTTGGCATAAAGTTCTCGGGCAAGGCTCGTGTCGATCACAAGGTCGCGAGCTTCCGTAAAGTCGATGTGGATAACCCCCACGTTCAGCACGATGCCCTTGAGTTTCCCAATGGGCAGGTTCTGAAGATCACGCAGCTCGTCAGTGGGCAGACCGCTACCGTGCTGCAGTTGCCCGCCAACGCTCAGGAAGACGAGCACGATCATACGCACGCCCGGCATCGGCGCGCCCGTGATTCGCGTCTCGCTCTGAACCGGAGTTCGGGCAAGCAGGGAATGTTTGTGCCGAGTCAGGGCGCGGTGATGTTGTGGGATACGTTCCGCGGCACGGCCATTGATTTCTCGATGGCGCTGGCTGAATCGTTCCAACGGCTCACAGCTCCCAAGCAGCCTTCTATTCTTGAAGTTGAAATGG
>JBIQHO010000025.1:0-20366 GCA_044508545.1 Bradyrhizobiaceae bacterium
CGAAATCTCGCGATAGGCGCCGCCCTCGCCTTGGCTTGAAATTTGTCCTGGCATCCAGACCTCGATGTCATAGGTCTTCTGCGAGGCAAAGCCCATGTCGCCGGTGCACAACGTCATCACGCGGTAATGCAGGTCGAGCCGGCGCAGCACTTCTTCCGCGCAGGACAACATGCGCTCGTGCTCGTCTTTTGATGCTTCCGGCGTCGTGATCGACACCAGTTCGACCTTGCTGAACTGGTGCTGGCGGATCATGCCGCGGGTGTCGCGCCCCGCCGCGCCCGCTTCGGCGCGGAAACAGGGCGTCAACGCGGTGAAGCGCAGCGGCAGTTCTTTTTCATCAAGGATGGATTCGCGGACGAGGTTTGTCAGCGGGACTTCGGCGGTGGGGATGAGCCACATCGGAATGGGGGCTTCAATCAATTCGGTAGGATCACGCTTATCCAAGCCGAGGGTTAGACCCAAGTGTTCCTCAACCCTCGCATTAGAAAATTCTATGAACTCTGCTCGAATTTGTTCTTCTTTTCCTTTTAGATCATTGCGCTTGTCGAGGTTATGCAATCTGACGAAATCTTTTGCAGCTTTTGCAAGGACAGGTTTGATATCCTCAATGTCCGCCAATTTTGAGCTCTGGAATTGATCTTCCGCGAACTTCGGCAACTGCGCCGTGCCGAACATCGCGTCGTCGCGCACCAGCAGCGGTGGGCTGACCTCGGTATAGCCGTGCTCGCCGGTGTGGACGTCGAGGAAGAATTGACCGATGGCGCGTTCGAGCCGCGCCAGCCCCCGCTTCAGCACGACGAAGCGCGCGCCGGACAGTTTCGCCGCCGCCTCGAAATCCATGTCGCCGAGCGCGCCGCCGAGATCGTCGTGCGGTTTCGGCGTGAATGCATAGTCGCGCTTTTTCCCGAAGATGTGATGCTGCACGTTGCCGTGCTCGTCGGCGCCCTCGGGCACTTCGTCGAGCGGCAGGTTTGGAATTTCGGCCAGCGCCTTTTTCAGCTCCTCGTCCGCCGCCTTCGCTGCCGCTTCCATCTCGGGCATGGTGGTCTTGAGTTCGGCGACCTCGGCCATCAGCTTCGCGGCGCGCGCCTCATCTTTCGCCTTCTTGGCCTCGCCGATCTCTTTCGAGGCCGCATTGCGCCGCGCCTGCGCCTGCTCGGACGCGAGAATGGCCGCGCGGCGCTTTTCGTCGATGGCGAGCAGCGAGGCTGCCAAAGGCTCAAGTCCCCGCCGTTTCAGCGCGTCGTCGAACGCTTGCGGGTTGTCGCGGATCGCCTTGATGTCGTGCATGGGAGTCAGTCCAAAAGAGAAGAAGCGGCGAGAGCAACGGCCTCATGTCCGCGAAAGCGGGCATCCAGTAACCCGAATGGCCGGAATTGGAAACCGTTGGCGAACGACGACGGCGGGAATCGGGGAGATGATAGCAGATGAGTCTGGCCGGACGGCCCCTACTCCGCCGGGTTTCCCGCCGGCGGCGGCGTGGCTGTCGCGCCGGCCGCCTTGGCGGCTTTTTTCTCGACCATGCCGACGGCGATGATCGAGCCCTCGTAGAGCAGGAGCAGCGGCAGCGCCAGCGAGGTCTGGCTCAGCACGTCGGGCGGCGTCAGCACCGCCGCGATGACGAAGGCCGCGACGATGAAATAGCGGCGCTTGTCGCGAAGCTGCTTCGAGGTGATGACGCCGATCCGCCCCAACAGCGTCAGGATCACCGGCAGCTGGAAGGCGATGCCGAAGGCGAAGATCAGCGACATCGTCAGCGACAGGAATTCGCCGACCTTGGGCAGCAGTTGAATCTGCGCGGTTTCGGGACCCGACATCTGCTGCATGCCGAGCGAGAAGCGCACGATCATCGGCAGCACCACGAAATACACCACCAGCGCGCCGAGCACGAAGAAAACCGGCGTGGCGATCAGATACGGCAGGAAGGCGTTGCGTTCATGTTTGTAGAGACCCGGCGCCACGAACTTGTAGATCTGCGTCGCCACGATCGGGAACGAGATAAAGCCGGCGCCGAACAGCGCGAGCTTCAACTGGGTGATGAAATATTCGAGCAGCGCGGTGTAGATGAATTTCGAATTCTCCGGCCCCGCGACCCAGACGAACGGCCATATCAGGACGTTGTAGATCTGCTTGGCGAAGAAGAAGCAGAAGATGAACGCGACGCCGAAGCCGACCAGCGCCTTGATCAGCCGCGAGCGCAGCTCGATCAGGTGATCCATCAGCGGGGCCTTGCTGGCCTCGATGTCTTCGGCGCTCATGACGCTTTGACGTCCTTGACCGCTTCGTCGTTACCGGCCTCGTGCGGTGTCTCATGAAGGACCGGCTCTGGCCTGGCAGGGACGCTCTGAAAATTGCGCGTGATCGCCAAAGGCTCGGATGGTGGCGCCGCGGCATCGGCTGTCGTGGAAGGCTCGGGGGTCACGGTCTCCGGCCCCGCCGCTCCGCTTGTGGAAGCGCCGTCGACGGAGGTGGCAGGCTTATCAAAATCCTCGAGCCTTGGCGGCTCGCCGAGCGATTCGGTCAGCCTGGTCATCAGCTTGCCACTGGTCAGTCCGCTGGTCGCGTCCCGCACCTCGTCGAAGGATTTTTTCAGGTCGGCCATTTCGGCCTCGCGCATCGCTTCGTTGAACTGGCCCTGGAATTCGGCGGCCATCCTGCGCGCCTTGCCCATCCACTGTCCGATCGTGCGCAGCACGCCGGGCAGCTCCTTCGGGCCGATGGCGATCAGCGCGACGACCGCGATGACGACCAGTTCACTCCACCCGATGTCGAACATGAAATTTTCCGCTCACGCGAGGGATTAACGCGTTGACAGCCCGGCCGTCTCGCAGTCCTCGCATTGTTGTCGCGGATTCGCGACCTTTCAGCCGTGGCGCGTCAGACCGTCTTGCTGCCGACGTCGGACCGGGTCGTGCCGGGCGCCTGCGCGTTATGGTCGATCGACTTCACGGGCTCGGGCTTTTCCGCAGTGGTCTCATCGTCCTTCATGCCCTTCTTGAAGGCCTTGATGCCCTGCGCGACGTCGCCCATCAGGTCTGAAATCTTCCCGCGGCCGAACAGCAGCAGGACGATCGCGATCACCACGATCCAGTGCCAGATGCTCAGTGAACCCATCCTGCAATCCTCCAAAAATCGGCGGCCGGAGTCCGGCCGAAGTTTATACGGAAGGTAGGCTCAGGGGTCGGCGAAAACAAGGATTTAGGCCCCGGCAGGTCTAAAAGGAGCCCGGTAACCTTATGACTTTAGTCGATAATGAACGCGGCGGGAACAACGCAACGGATTTCGAACAGCCGCGATCGCTCTGAACCATTCCGCTAGAAAACGAAGGCTGGCGGGCGTTCGAGACCCGGCAGCACCGGAACCGACGCATCGAACAGAGGCCGGTCGCCGAAATCGGAGTGCGAATGGGTGACGATGACCGCTCGTGGCGTGCTCATGGCGAACACCCCGACCAGGCGTCCCTCCTCGCCGAGCTGCCGGTAGAGCAGCTCCGGCGCCACCTCGGTTGCGCCCTCCAGGATAATCGCGTCATATGGCGCGCTGGCGGGCGCGCCTTCGGACGCCGCGGCGTTCACGACGCTTACCTGCCCAAAGCCGAGCGTTGCGAGAATGCCGGCCGCTTTCGCCGCCAGGACCTTGTCGCCTTCGGTCGCGGTCACCCGGCCCGCAAGCTTCGCAACCAGCGCCGCGGTGTAGCCGGTCGCGCAGCCGACCACGAGAACGTTGTCGGTGCTCTTGATGTCGGCGGCCTGGACCATCTTTGCGACCACCATGGGCTTGATCAGAAACCGCTTCGGCGCGCCCTTTTCGCTGACGTCCAGATCGAGATCCAGATAAGCCAGCGCACGGCGATCCTCCGGAACGAAGACCTCGCGCGGCAGCGCCAGCATCGCATCGATGATCCTGTTATCGGTGACATCGCTGGGGCGCACCTGCCCATCAACCATATTTCTGCGAGCGGTCGAAAAGTCAGACATCGGCGATCCCTTGACCCCTGCAAAGTTCCCCGAGGACTAAGGCACCCCCACGGTCGATGCAAGCATTTGGTGGAAGGGACATTGCCCGCCGTAGCATTTTGTCGCAGCGTTTTCCGTCGGTTGCAGATTGTCCGGCGGGTGTCGGCCCCGCCGCTCTCCCTTGCGGAGCGGCCCCGGATTGCCCATTTCCCGCTTTGCAAGCGTGGGAGGCTTTGTTATAGGCTGCCTGCCTGCGATGATGTTTCGCATGTTCCCTGGTAGCTCAGCGGTAGAGCATTCGACTGTTAATCGAATGGTCGCTGGTTCGAATCCAGCCCGGGGAGCCATTTAAAGTCAGATGGTTAGTTTGTGTGAAGCGCCCATGAGGCGCTTTTTTCGTTGAGGCCTCCATTGAAGGCCCTCAATGGGAACTGCCCCGCTGTATGGCGTTTTTGAGCGAATCGGACACCGGTTCGCGCGAAAAAAAACGCGTCAAATCAAAATCATAGAGCGCCGTCTCTAATTCCATCAGAAGCGAAAGACTTTCCGCGCCCCCGGATTAGTTTCTCACCCCCGCCCGACGGCGTTTTTCTTCCTAACTGCAAGTCCTCGCCTGCCTCGACAGAGGCCGTTCTGTGGATAATCCTGTACACAGCCTGTGGAAAACTGCTAAAATTACGGCCAATTTAGCTAACTAAGCTGCTGCAATTAGAACTTTTATTTTTCCTTTGTTGTGTGGTGTCCAGTTGCGTGGTGTCCAAATGAAAAGATTTCATTTGCTTATTCTTGCGGCTTTCCTTGCCGGAGTTTCGTCGCTTGCGTTCTTCGTCTCAATGATACCTGCACAGGCGAGCCAATGCAGCGCAGAACGGCCGGCACACGCGCGATCGTATTGGTCCTATCGTCTCATAGACGGCCGGAAATGCTGGTATGCAGGCAAGCCGATGCTGCCAAAATCAATGTTGCACTGGTCATCGACTCGAACGGCGCAAGCACACAAAGCGAAACATGATAGCGGTGTGGATACGTCCGAGACCCGTCGTCTTAAGGTTCTGATCGACGAGAATGCGAAGCTGAAGAAACGGCTGGCCGATCTGGATGCCTACCGCAAACTCAACGGCCTTCCGGCGAATTACAGTCTCCTGGATGCGCAGGCTTCGATTCAGGACGACTCTTTCGAAGCGCGTTGGCGCACGCGATTCCTGGAAGCAATCGAAAAATAGCACCCGTAAGCCGAAGAGAGATTACAGGCACGTGGCCGAATTCGCTCGGCTGGTGATTCTCTCCGACCCTCCCTGCTGATGCGGTGGCCCCACCGGCTGACGGCCCGGCTGCGAGGCTGTGGTGTCCGGGCGAACGTCCTGCCTCACGAGCTTGAGAATGGCGTTTATTTCCATTTCCGGTCACGCACGGCGCGCCGCCTCGGCCGCTGTGACGCCCTCGCGCCAATACCGACCAATACCGACAAAGAGGTCGCCTACGTGCTGGCTGCCTTCATGGCGCGGCATGGATCGGTCCATTACGCCGGCGCGCGTTCCCGACCAGATAACGGCAAACGCGTGCCCGCGCTGACCGGCCGGATGCGAGTTACCGAAGCGGAGCCAATCCGTTGAAGTGATAGGCGACACCGACCCGGACGACGTCGGTGTGCAAGCCGATCCGCTCGGGAATGCCGGGCACGATATCGAAAATGGCCTTCTCGCCGAAGTCGGTGCGCAGGTACTCGATCTTCATCGACAGGCTTTGCGCAAGCATGGCCTCGAAGCCCGCGCCATAGCTCACGCCCCACATCGTCTGCGTGCCCGAGACGCTGAACAGCTTGTCGTAAGCGTTGACCTGCGCCGCGGCGCCGCCGCCCGTCACGTACACGAGATAGCAGTCGAAGGCGTAGCCGAACCTGCCGCGGAACGTTGCCATCGCGTCCATGCCGGTTCCGCAATCATGCGCGGGCATGCCGATGCCGCACGCGGACGATCGGCCATTGACCCAGGTTTTCGAGATGTCGGCTTCCGCACCGATGACCCATGAGCCGACCTGCCAGCCATAACCAAGGCCCAATCCGAGCGCGAAGCCGCTTACTTTGTAGTCGCCATCGGCCGGAAGCGACCGGGCGGGAGGGGTTTCTTCGCCCGGTGACCGGGAGGGAGGTGTCTCTCCTCCGACCGGAAACGGATTTTGACCTGGAGAACATGCCCGAGAATCACCGGCACATCCACAATTCGAACCCGCACGAGCGTCCATTGGAACTGAACAAACCGGAACGCCGTCATCCCGCTGCGTCGAATTTCCCCAGATGCCGCCGACCGAAAATGTGCCCGACAGGCCGCTCCAATTTACAATCGGGGTCTGCGCAAATGCGAACGACGGCGCGAACGCCATCGCGGCCGCCAATCCCAACTTAGTCAACGTCATTTAACTTACGACCCCTGCGCTGCGACGCCACAACAGCGCTCTCGCAGGGAAGGGTCGGAAAAATTCTCGCGGCGCGCTTCTCCCAAATGGGGTAGGTGCCGCAGTTATCACTCGTGGATTAACGGAGCCGAGCCGGCCAGCAGCGCGACGAGTTCCGCCTGGCGGTGAAGTCCCGTCTTGGCAAGCACGGCCTTCAGTTGAGTGCGGACCGTTCCCTCCGCCACGCCGAGCGATGGCGCGATGTCCGCTATCGCATCTCCTTCCGCAATCGCACGGGCGACGCGAGCTTCAGCGGGCGTCAGATCGAACAGGCCTTCCAGCACCTCAGCCGTGGCAACCTTCGCGCGATCCACGAGAGTCGCCAGCATGATCGTCGTTCCTTGCGCGAACACGTCATGCGCGGCGCCTTTCACCGGCAAAAGATGGACGACGATCGGCGGCTGTCCATCACGTGCCGATAAGGGAATTGACGAAGTCGTCTTGTTGACGATTCCGTCACGGAGGCGATCAAGCGCCTGCGACAATAAAGCATCAGCCCTGGGATTGATGAGAATGAGACGATCGCGACGATCTTGGACAACGGTCGGCACGAGACGCTCGAACGCCGCATTGAGCGCTATCGCCCGACCGCCCGCGCCCAGCACCGCCGCGGGCAGCCCCACCGCTTCGAGCGCCTGCACCATGACGCGCGCCTTGCGCAGACCCAGCCGCCACGCCAGCAGGCCCGCGCGCGCCAGATGCGGACGCAGTTGATCGAACCGCAAAAGCACGTCGCGTTCGATTGGCCCGCGTTCAAACGCTCGTTCGAAGCTGAAGACAAGCAAGTCCCCGCTCGGCATGGGGAACATCGTGCCGGCCGCCCATCCCAACCCGATCGCGCGGAAATGCTGGTAGGTCGGATCGCGGTCGATCTCGTCACGCTCAAAAACATCGAGGTCTGACACGAAGCCTGCATACCGCATTGCCGCCAGGCGTCGAGGGCGCGGGTTTTTGTCCATCCCCCCGTCGCGAATGAACTTGTCGAAGACCAACGCCAGCGTGCGTGACGCCGTCCAGCGTGTATCGTGGGTATTGGTGGCAAACAGCAGGCCGCCGACGCCATCGGCAAGGGCGGACAGTCGGTCAAGGACGGACGGCCAGAGTTCCGGAACAGCCGCCGCTTCGTAAACGGCGTCGAGCAACGCCTCATCACTTTCAGACATCAGTCCAAACACCAAACCCGAAATTCGGCACGCCTCGTCAACACGACCTCCGGCGAAGCATCGAGAGTACACCGCACAAGTTTCGAGGGAAACGTGCCCCCGGTTTGACAGCACACTTGCCGCAGGCATTCCGCCTCGCAGTGTCGTCATCGTTCGACTTTGCCCCGCCACTTTAACCGGCGCGCAACTTTTTTGCCGAAGGCTTGCATGAAAGGAGGTCCTGGACGTGAGCAACATGCGCGATCCCAAACGCGTCGGCATCAACCAGTTTTCCGCGATGCGAAAGTCCTCGCTCGGACAAGGGTCATCGCGGCTCGCGCACTGGCCGCCTCCGTTCCGCAGCACCGTCGCGAAGCCGAAAATCATCCGGCACAAACCGGACGAGAAGCCGCAACGGGCGAAGCCGCGCGGCTGGCGTCTGACGCGGGCGATGTTCTCCGAGTTCGAGGAAGAGGGATAAGCCACCTGCCGGCCCGCTCGCCCTGACCGATTTTTCAACCGGTCGGATTGTCTCACCCGGTCTTGGGCTTTTTGGCGAGCGCCTTCATCTCGCGAAACCGTTTCGCCCAGCCTTCGCGCACGGCCTGTTGCCCTCGCCCGACCGCAAGGGCGTCATCCGGCACGTTGCGCGTGACCACCGAACCCGATCCCACATAGGCGCCGGCCCCGATCTTTACCGGTGCAACCAGCGACGAATTGGAGCCGATGAAGGCGCCTTCGCCGATCTCGGTGCGGTACTTGTTGAAGCCGTCGTAGTTGCAGGTGATGGTGCCCGCGCCGATGTTGGCGTTCGCGCCGACATGAGCATCCCCGACATAAGTCAGGTGGTTGACCTTGGCCCCGGCATCAAGAGTCGCGGCCTTGGTCTCGACGAAGTTTCCAATCTTCGCGCCCTCGCCGAGCGAGGTTCCCGGCCGCAGCCGCGCATAGGGACCGACCGACGCGTTGCTGCCGATCGAGGCCTGCACGATATGGGAGAACGCGTGGATCACGGCGCCGTCGGCGATGGTCACGCCCGGCCCGATAACCACGAAAGGCTCGATGGTGACGTCCTTGCCGAACGAGGTGTCGGCGGCCAGAAAAACCGTCTCGGGAGCTGTCATGGTCACGCCGGAATCGAGCGCCGCCTTGCGCAGCCGCGCCTGCATGACCTGTTCGGCCTCCGCCAGTTGAGCCTTGGTGTTGATGCCGCGCACCTCGTCCTCGCCGGTTTCGATCACCGTCGCCGTCAGGCCGGACTCGCGGATGATGCCGACCGCATCGGTGAGATAGTATTCGCTTTTGCTGTTGGCGTTGCCGATTTTGTCGACGACCTTCAGAACGGTCTTGCCGTCGAATGCCATGACGCCGGCGTTGCACAGCGTGATGCGGCGTTCATCCGCGCTGGCGTCGGCCTGCTCGCGGATCGCCGTCAGGCGGCCATCGTCCACGATCAGCCGGCCATAGCCGGTGGGATCGGCGGCATCAAAGCCCAGGACGGCAAGCGACGCGCCGGCCTGCAACGGCGCCCGCATCCGGTCGAAGGTGTCGGCCGAGATCAGTGGCGTGTCGCCGAACGCGATCAACAGGTCATCGGGGCCGCGGGCGATGGCCTCGCGCGCGGCCAGCACGGCGTGCGCGGTCCCGAGGCGCTCGTGCTGGATGAACGTCATGACGTCCGGCCGCACGCGTTTCGCTTCGCTCGCAACCGCCTCATGGCCCGGACCCACGACGACGGCCAGCGACGTTCCCGGACCGCGCGGCGCGGCAGCCAGCACATGCGCCAGCAGCGTCTTGCCCGCTACCGGATGCAACACTTTCGGCAGCGAGGAACGCATCCGCGTCCCCTCGCCCGCGGCCAGCACGATGGTCAGACAGCTCCGGCCGGTCATCCAAGCCCTCATTCTCAGGCGCGTCATGCGCCGCCGCCGTCATAAAGTGTTTTTGCTCGCAGGGGAATCCGCCACCGGTTTCCTGAGACGGGACGGATTTCCTGTTAGCATCTGGCCATGATTCGGAAGTGCGGGGTCCGGCGTCATCAATTATGGCGAAGAATCAAAAGGATTTGATCGGGAGTTCGCCCGCCGATGGAAGCGGCGGGCGACGGAGGAGCCTTCTGGCCAGTGAGAACGAATTCGACCGGCGGACTCTCTTGCGGCTCGGATCCTGGGGACTGGGCTCGATCACCGCCGTGATCATCGCGGCTCTCGCGCACCAAGCCGGAGTCCGGCAAGCCCAGGTTTCCGCAGCCGATCTGGCCAGGCAATCGCGGCAGATTCAGTCGATCGCGAAGGGCAGCGAAAACGAAGTAAGACGCCTGTCCTCCGCCATCGAGACGTTGAACAATGATCGCGACCGCTTGTTTGCACGCGTCACCGTACTCGAACAGGGACTCGATTCGGTCACTGGCTCCATCACCCGAAACACCGCCGCAACGCCAAGCCTCACCGCGCTGCAGGCGATCCCGCCCGGTTCGCCATGGACACCCGGCGAGCCAAACCCCGATGCCTCGAGGGCAACCGCGTCGGCCACGAACGCGCATCCGCTTCCGGCGGTGGCACCGGTTGCTGCCGCCGCTCAGGCCGAAACAGTCGTTGCCGAACCGCCGGCCGCAAAGACGTCGGCTGTAAAGACATCGGCTGTAAAGACATCGGCCGCGATGCCGCCACCCGCCACCCCATCGCCTGTGGAATCCCCGCCCGCAAACCCGCCGTCCACGATTTCTCCCTCCGCAAATCCGGCGGCTGCGGCGAAGCCCCAGGCAATGGCCGCCCCGGCGATGCCGGTGGCATCACGGGCCGCATCGAAACCTGCGGCGATCGCGCACGATCCTTCTGCAACAGGACCCGGCAGGCCGGATGAAACAGCGGTCGCGACGCCTGCAAAGTCCGGGCCGCAGAAAGACGGGGAGCCTCATAAAAGCAGCGACACCAGGAACGACGCCAGGGGCAAGGGTGCGCCGATCGTCATATCCGGTCCCGCAACCGCCGCACCACCCTTGCCTTCCGCCCCGATTCCAGCGGCGCATACCGATTTCGGCATTGATCTCGGCAGCGCCAGTTCGATCAGGGGTTTGCGGTCGTTGTGGCGAAGCGTCCTGAAATCGGAGGCGAAAGAACTGGCTTCGCTGCATCCGATCATCGCGCTCAAGGAACGTAGCAACGGCGGGCGGGGCATGCAGTTGCGTCTCGTGGCCGGACCGCTGTCCGACGCAGCGGAGGCGGCGAAGATCTGCGCCGTCCTGTCCGAGAACGGCCGAACGTGCGAAACTGCCGTATTCAACGGTCAGCGCCTAGACATGGAAGAAGGCAAGGAGAACGCAGCCGTCTCCGCGACAAAAAAGCCGGCGGCATGGGCGCATGCGCCATCGCGGCATCGGCACAACCGGAAAGCGGCGCAAACCGAAGAACCGGCGTCGCAGCCCCCGCCGACGCCCCAGGCAGCCCCAGCGCCGCCGCCATCAGCACCGCCCCAGGAATCCCAGCCGTCGACACTCAATTCGTTCTTTTCACGCTGAATGCGCGACCGCGCGATTTCGGCTAGAACATGATCCCGAAATGGAAACCGGTTTTCGGAAAAGATCATGTTCAAACAAAAAGATAAGCGACGAGTCTGATACATCCCAGTTGAACCAGACCTCGTGTGAATACCAAATTCAAACTCCCGAAGTGGATTGTCGGGCCGATCGTTCCGGATCATATTGGCCTCATGAAAAAAGATCCGTTTCGGCTGACACCCTACCAGGTGCAATGGCTGCTGATCGTCGGGTTTCTCAGCGTCGGTTACGCACTCTATCTGCGCTATCTCGCGGTCGAACTGTCCACGGTTTCGCTGGCATGCGATGGCGGCCTGCAAACCATGCTGTGCAGGAGCCGCAGCGTCGCGACCTATCTGTTTCGCAACCACGTCTTCGGCATCGCCGCGCTGGTCATTGCCGTGCTGCACGTGATTCGACCGTCGATCGTGCTGCTGACCGCGGGGCTTGCTGCCGCCGGATTCGGAATCGTTCTCTACAATGTCGGCCTGTCCGGTCTCGCGATCGGCCTGCTTATCCTGGGATTTGCGCGGCCCGCGCCCGCCACAGCGTGACGCCGAGCATGGCGTAGACTGCGCAGGTCCACAGCGACTGCCAGTTTTTCGGGCCTTCGTTGAACCCGATATAGATGGCCGCGATCACCAGCAGGCCGGCGAAAACCTGTTCCGCGACCGGACGGCTGCCGGTAAGCGGGCGATTGAGCCACGCCAGCGCCCAGTATGGCGCCACCGCCATCGTCAGCGCGGCGAACGGAAAGTCGCGATAGCGGGGGTCGAAGACGAAGCCGAGCGCCGTCTCGGCCGCGATCAGGGTCGTCACCAACAGCGTGATTCCCAGCATGACCGACAGCGCCGAGCCGGTGCGGCCGGGGCGCGGCCCCATCAATTCGACGAATGTCGGCAGCGCGCGCCCGGACATCAGCGCGTTCGCGCCCAGCAGCGGCGAGAGGATTCCGGCCGCCAGCAGCAAGCCCCAACGCAACGAGTTGCCGAAACCATAGCTCTCGTAACACAGCTTGTCCGCGGCCACCCCGAGCAGGATTCCGGCCGCCGTCGCCGACACCGCAACCGCGATCCAGGACATCCACCGCGGTTTCCAGGGCTTCCGCCGCAACGTCAGCATGGCGACCATGAAAACAAGGACACATAAGCCCATCCCCGCGCCCATCTGGATTTTCCAGAGCGGATAATTGCTGACGGGCTCGCCGGGTGGATATTTCAGCTTGCGCTGGCTGGCGTCGATCAAACCCCAGTTGCCGCCGACCGTCCCCTCAAGCTCGCGCTTCCAGGGCTGGTCGTAGGCCTCGATCAGGTTGACGCGAAATTTTTCGCGCTTGGCCATGGCGAGAATTTCGGACACCACGCGCGCCTGGTTGGCGCGCGACGGCAACGCGCCCTCCCGCATCCGGCCCGCGCTCGGCCACCCGGTCTCGCCGATCAGGATTTCCTTGGCGGGAAACGCCACGGCGACCTGCTTGCGGATGGCGTCGACATGCGCGGCCGCGTTGCGCGCGCGGATCGGAAAGTCCTCCCAGTACGGCAGGATGTGGATGGTGACGAAATCGACCGCATCATAGACCTCGCGGTTGCGCAGCCAGTATTCCCAGACGTCCGCGTAGGTCACCGGCACGCTCACCTGCGACTTCACCAGGCGAATGTTGGCGGCGAGATCGGCGGCGGTCATTTCGCCGCGCAGCAGGACCTCGTTGCCGACAACGAGCGCGATGATGGTGTCGGGATTTTCTTTCACCAGCCCGACCGCGACGTTGATCTGGGCGAGGTTCTTCAGGCGGTCGTTGCCGAGCCAGATGCCCTGGATCACCTTGAGACCGACCTTCGCCGCCAGAGCCGGAAGCCGATCGAGGCCGTTCTCGATCGAATAGGTCCTGACGCATTTCGAGATCTTGGCCAGTTGGGCCAGATCCTCGGCGATCTGCTCGGGCGGAATTTCGGTGGTCGCGACCAGCGGAGTCTGTTCGCCCCGGAACGGCGCGTAGGACACGCATTCCAGTTTCGCAGCCGGATCGATCGGCGCCCGCGCAAGCCGGATCGGCGCGCCGAGCCACCACCATACCGCCGCAATCAGGCTGAGCGAAATGACGAGAAGCGCCAGTGGCGTACGAAACGAAATCGGCTCTATCCTCCGCGAGACGAGTCGTCGATTAGCCGGTCAAGACGCGTCTGCCAAGAGCGGCGGGCGGGTGGCCACAACCTTATCGGGCCACGGCTTCACCACGATCAATTAAACCGGCCGGCTTGCTGGACAAAATCCAGAATTTCCGCCATGGAAACCGGCGATGCCTCCGCCGTATTGGGGACCAATTTAAGCGGCATCTGACACCTGGATACAAGGTGGCGGTTGCCGCCATGCGGTCGCGGCAGCAAGAGTCGGGGGACTTCATGCGTCGAGTGCTGTTCGGATTCCACAACGCGTTCCTGCGCGGCCTTGCCGTTCCTGGCTTCGCTCTGCTGTTCAGCATCGGCGGCGCGATCGCGCAAAGCGGCGATCTGCGCGCGCAGGATCAGAACAAGCCGCCTGCGGCCAACTCGACCAATGCGGCTGATGCCGCCAAGGACAGCCAGCGCAAAACCGACGAATTCGCCGAAGCCGCGCGCGCGATCAATGGACCGGCGGGAAACCCGGAATGCGTCTGGCTCGGCCGTCGCGTGGTCGTTCTGATGTGGCGCGACGATCTGGACACGGCCTTTCGCCATCTCGACCTCTATGACCGCTTCGGCTGCCCCGGCGGCCACGTTCAGGCGGCATTCCGCTGCCTGGTCCGGTTCGGACCGATCGACCCCAAGGCGCCCGATGCGCTGAGCGCCCGCGTTCATGCCTGCTGGATCAATCCGGACGCGCAGCCGGCCGAGCCCGCCACCGCAGCACCCGCACCGGCCGCAGGCACAGCACCGGCCCCCGCGGCTCCGCCGCCGGCACAGCCGGCGCCTGCTCCCGCCACGCCGAAAAAATAGCTGTCGGTGCTGCGAAGGAACGATATCCAAATTTCGAGGTTAAAGCGGTCGACCGCCCTCAAAACGCCACGGCGTCATACGAGTTGTTAAATCGCTTGGCGGAATTATCTATGCCGATAGGTCGGGCCTAGGGGACGGGTCCGCGGTCCTGTTTTGCTCGCTCCTTATGGTTTAGTCGCGATGCGCGCTGTCGTCGCCGTTCTTCTGTTCGTGACCGCTGCACACGCCGCTCTCTGGGGGGTTCTTCAGGACAGGCAACAGGCCCCCGACTTCAAGGGTGTTCTGAACAGCCTGTCCTACGCGCCGTTCGAAGGGACGGCGCATCCGGATATCGACAATATTCCCACCGTCGAGAAAATCCGGTCCGACCTGAAAGCACTAGCGCCCCTGACCCGCGGGATCCGCCTGTATTCGTCCACCGGCGGCGTCGAACTTGTCCCCCCGATCGCCCATGAATTCGGCCTCAAGGTCATGGTCGGCGCGTGGATCGACAAGCATGTCGAGCGCAACGAGCGCGAGATGCTGGCCGCCATCGACCTCGCCAAACACAACAGCAACGTCAACGGAATCGTCGTCGGCAACGAAACGATCTATCGCGGCGATCAAAAAGTCGCCGATCTGATCAAGCTCATTCAGCGCGTGAAAGGTTCCGTGAATGTACCTGTGACAACAGGCGAAATCTGGAACATCTGGCTGGAGCACCCTGAGCTTGCATCGTCGGTCGATTTCATCGCCGCGCACATCCTGCCTTATTGGGAAGGCTTTCCGAGCAAGCAGGCCGTCGATCAGGCCCTCATCATCTATCAGAAACTGCGCGATGCCTTTCCCGGCAAGCGGATCGTGATCGCTGAATTCGGCTGGCCGAGCGCGGGGTACAATCTCCGCAACGCCGATCCCGGTCCGTTCCAGCAGGCGGTCACGCTTCGCAACTTCGTCACCAAGGCCGAATCGATCGGCATGGAATACAACATCGTCGAAGCCATCGATCAGCCGTGGAAGTTCTTCGAGGGCGGCGTCGGTCCCTACTGGGGCATTCTCAACGCGGATCGCGAGCCCAAATTTTCCTGGACCGGTCCCGTTGTCAACGAAGCCTACTGGAAGCTTGCCGGCATTGCGCTTCTGATCGGCATCCTGCTGTCCCTTCCCATCCTGCGGCTGGCCCGCCCCACGGTGATGCAGGTCGTGCTGCTTTCGGCGACCGCCAACGGCGTCGGGGCCTGGGTCGCGACGGTCTTCGCCTATTGGACGAACCATTACTTCGTTTTCGGTTCAGCCTTCGCGCTGACGCTCGGCCTGACCCTGCTGGTGCCGCTGATCCTGATCGCCATGGCGCGCATCGAGGAGATCGCGGCGGTGGCGTTCGGACGACGCCCGCAGCGGCTGATCACGCGGGAGATGGCGGCGATGCAGGCGGCGGACGGCGCGCCGCTGCCCAAGGTCTCGATCCACGTCCCGGCGTATTTCGAGCCGCCCGAGATGCTCAAGCAGACGCTCGATGCGATCGCGCGCCTCGACTACCCGAATTTCGAATGCGTGGTGATCATCAACAATACCCCCGATCCGGCATTCTGGCAGCCGATCCAGGATCACTGCCGCGCGCTCGGCGAGCGTTTCAAGTTCATCAATGCCGAAAAGGTGGAAGGCTTCAAGGCCGGCGCGCTGCGCATCGCCATGGAGCGCACGGCCGCCGACGCCGAGATCATCGGCGTCATCGATGCTGACTATGTGGTGCAGCCGGACTGGCTCAGGGACCTGGTGCCGGCTTTCAACGATCCGCGCGTCGGCCTCGTTCAGGCTCCGCAGGATCACCGCGACGGCGACCGCTCGTTGATGCACTATATCATGAATGGCGAATATGCCGGCTTCTTCGACATCGGCATGGTCCAGCGCAACGAAGCCAACGCCATTATCGTCCATGGCACGATGTGCCTGATCCGCCGCGCCGCGATGGATATGGCGGGAGGCTGGGCTGGCGACACCATTTGCGAGGATACCGACCTGGGCCTCGCGATGGCCGAGCACGGCTGGCTCACACACTATACCAACACCCGCTACGGTCACGGCCTGCTGCCCGACACCTACGAAGCGTTCAAGAAACAGCGTCACCGCTGGGCCTATGGCGGCTTCCAGATCGTCAAGAAGCACTGGCGCCGTTTTCTGCCGGGCGCGAGCCGGCTTTCGCCGGACCAGAAGCGCGAATTCACGCTCGGCTGGCTCAACTGGCTCGGCGCGGAAAGCCTCGGCGTCGTCGTTGCGATCCTCAACCTGATCTGGGTGCCGATCGTGGCCTTCGCTGATATCGCCATCCCCGACAAAATACTGACCCTGCCCATCATCGCGGCGTTCGTGGTCTCGCTGGTCCATTTCGTGGCGCTGTACCGCCTGCGCGTGCCGATCAAAATCTCGCAGATGCTGGGCGCCATGGTAGCCGCCATGTCGGTGCAATGGACGGTTTCCCGGGCGGTCGCGCAGGGTCTGATCACGGAGCACCTCGCCTTCGCGCGCACCTCCAAGGGCGGCCTGTCGCGGATGTCGATCGAGTTTCAGGCGTTCTGGGAAGCGGTGATCGGCGTCCTCCTGCTGGCCGGAGCGGCCGTGCTGATCGCCTCTAACCAGTACAAGGGAGTTCACGAGATCTACATCTTCGCGGGCGTGCTGGTGCTGGAG
The DNA here is from genome assembly GCA_044508545.1 of Bradyrhizobiaceae bacterium. GTDB lineage: Bacteria > Pseudomonadota > Alphaproteobacteria > Rhizobiales > Xanthobacteraceae > Nitrobacter. The sequence continues at coordinate 16,724 of JBIQHO010000025.1, forward strand.
AGCCTGCCCTTCCTGTCGGCCGTCGGGATCGCCATCCTTGAGACATCGCGCATCAATGAATTCTCGTTCTGGCGCAATGCCCGCATCCGCAGCGCCGAATTGATCGGGCTGCGCCCGGCGCCGATACCGATGCCGACGGGCACGTCTGCGTCGGCCGGCCCTGAGATTCAGCGCGAAACAACCTGATTAGGCCAGCATCCGCCGTTTGTTAATTGCTTGAAATCCTGCCTGTAAGTCATGGATCCGGTGAACTTGTTTAACAGTCCAGACCTCAACCCGATCGGGCAGGTTTTTCGTCAAGCTCAAGCACTTCCATGCGGAACGCCCAGTCGCGGCATGCTCGGCGCCGCGTTTATACTGCAAAAACAAAAACCGCCCGTGGGCATACGGGCGGCTTTGCCTTGGAGGCTCGACGATCCGGAGATTCGAAAATCCGGATCAGCGATTGTTTGCCGTCACCAGACGGGCTTCACGAACGGTGGTCCTGGAATCGGCGGTACGAAGGCAGGACGCTGCGAAATTCGGCCAGGTCTGCTGCGAGCAGGCGGTCGGCGCCGGGCGGATGTCGAGACGGTCGCCCTTGGCGAGCGGGACCGGCGTGCTGGCCGAAACCTGCGGAGCGAAACCCGGGAGAATGGTGAGGGCGGCTGCAATGAACGCTGCAACCGCGACGGCGGAAAGAGCCTTGATCATGACGGTCCCCTGTTTTGAGCCTTGCCGTTTGCGGCTTGTCGGCCCGATTGGTTGGGCGGATTGATAGCCGGCTCCGGTTTCGCGATGTCTTCGCTGCCTCCGGAAAGTGGTTTCGTTGGGCGGCAAATTGTTTCGCCTTCGCTTGCCCGACGAAACAGAACGCTGAAAACTTCAGTAATTTCAGTGATCTTGCTTCCACCCCAATAAGACGCGTTAAGCCCTGAATCGGTTCGGCCGAGGGAGGAAAATAAAAATCGGCTTCGTCCGCCATGACGGCGGAACCCGGCTCGCTTGCGGGCTCAAAGCGACCGCGCTAGAGGGGGATATGTCACGCGTCGCGCTCTATCCCGGATCGTTCGACCCCGTCACCAACGGCCATCTCGATGTCGTCAGGCACGCGGTGGTCCTGTGCGACCGGCTGATCGTCGCCATCGGTGTCCATCCGGGCAAGACGCCGCTGTTCTCGGCGGACGAGCGTCTGGCGATGGTGCGGGCGGCGTTCGCGCCGGTCGCCGCCGAAGCCGGCTGCGCTTTCGACTGCACCACCTATGACGGTCTCACGGTCGTCGCCGCGCAAGCGGCCGGTGCCGCGATCCTGATCCGCGGCCTGCGCGACGGCACCGATCTCGACTATGAAATGCAGATCGCCGGCATGAACGAAGCCATGGCGGGCGACGTGCATACGGTGTTCGTCCCGGCTTCGCCCGCCATCCGCCCGATCAGCGCCACACTGGTGCGCCAGATCGCGGCCATGGGCGGGGATGTGTCGGCCTTCGTCCCGCAAGCGGTCGTATCGCTCCTCAAGACCAAATTCGCCGGCTGAATGAACCAGCCTTCCTCTGATCCGGAGTTGTCATGATTAGAATCCTTGGCCTCGTCGCCGCGCTGATGTTCGCGATCCCCGCTTTCGCTCAACCCCTGCCCGCCAACATCGACAAGCAGAATGCGATCGTGATCGACACCACCAAGGGTCGCATCGTCATCGAGTTGCGGACCGACATCGCGCCAAAGCACGCCGAGCGCATCAAGCAGCTCGCCCGTGACGGCTTCTATAACAACGTTCCGTTCCATCGCGTCATGGACGGCTTCATGGCGCAGACCGGGGACGGCCAGAATTTCAACGGCACCGGCGGCTCAAAATATCCGAACCTCAAGGCCGAGTTCTCCAATGTGCCGTTCAAGCGCGGCGTAGTCGGAATGGCGCGCGCGGCAAGTCCGGACTCGGCGAACTCACAGTTCTTCATCGCCTTTGCCGACGCCTCCTTCCTCAACGGCAAATACACCGTGGTCGGCAATGTGGTGTCCGGCATGGACGTGGTGGACCAGCTGAAGAAGGCGCCGGCCGGTTCGGCCAGCGGCACCGTCACCGATCCGGACAAGATGCTGAAGGTTCAGGTCGCCTCCGACATCAAGTGACGGCGTAACGTGCGGCGGCGCTCCATCCCGGTTGCGATCCTGCTTATTCTCGCCGGAATCTTCGGAGGGGAACAAGCGATCGCGCAAGAAGACGGGGTTCCCAACCTCGCCGCCATGTCCGAGCGGTTGAAGGGATGCTGGCAGCCGCCGAACTTGCCGCGGGGAAATCCCGGCATGGAGATCACCGTGCAGTTCACCTTCAAGCGCGACGGCAATCTCCTGGGGCGTCCGCGGATCACCTATGAGACGCGCGAGGCGTCGGATGACGAGCGCATCATCTACCGGACAGCCGTGATGGAGGCGTTGCAGCGCTGCGTTCCGATGCCATTTACCTCGGGCATGGGTGCCGCAATTGCGGGCCGTCCCCTGACCATCCGATTTGACGATCGACGAACCCATCCCAAACCGAAAGAGAAGAGAGCATGGCTGACAACGACAACACTTTGATCCTTGAAACCACGCAAGGCCCCGTAACGATTCAAATGCGTCCGGATCTCGCACCCAATCACGTCGCGCGGATCAAGGAGCTGGTGCGCGAGGGCTTCTACGATGGCATCGTCTTCCATCGCGTCATAGACGGCTTCATGGCGCAAACCGGATGCCCTCAAGGAACCGGAATGGGCGGCTCCGGCCAGAAACTGAAAGCCGAATTCAACCGGGAGCCCCACGTGCGCGGCACGGCATCCATGGCGCGGGCGCAAAGCCCGGATTCAGGCGACAGCCAGTTCTTCATCTGCTTCGACGATGCTTCGTTCCTGGACGGGCAATACACCGTTTGGGGCAAGGTGATCGAAGGCATGGAGAACGTCGACAAGATCAAGCGCGGCGAGCCGGTGCAAAATCCGGACAAGATCGTCAAGGCCAAAATTGCCGCGGACGCGGCCTGATCGTCGATTCCAACATTCCAGACCGAAGCAATGGCCGGATGTATTCCGGCCATTGACGTTTCGGGCGTGCAGGTTCAGGGACGGGCCAGTGGTCCGATTCTAACATTTGCATCCCGTTGCGGCAGGGAGTTCCTGCAACTGTTAGAATTAAAGGACCGCTAGCAACTATCAGGTTTCTAGTGGAGTTTGAATTTGACATTCGCCTGACGGGTTTGCTGCAAAGCGGGTAGCGAATGTCAAATTCACTCCACTAGAACCGTCAGCCTTGATCATCCGATGCGAACCGATCTCTTCGATTTTGAATTGCCCTCCGGGAGCATCGCGTTGCGCCCGGCGAGCCCGCGTGATTCCGCCCGGATGCTCGTCGTGCAGCCGGGAGCAGGTTTGCGCGACCAACACGTGGGAGACCTGCCGAACTGGCTGCGGCCCGGCGATCAGCTCGTGGTGAACGACACACGGGTGATTGCCGCGCAATTGCACGGCCGCCGCATCGGCCGCGGAGCCGAGCCGAGAATCGATGCGACGCTGATCAAGCGCCTCGATGGCTCGCGGTGGAACGCGCTGGTGAAACCGGCCAAGAAACTCGACGCGGGAGATGTCGTCCGCTTCGGCAACGAGGGACGGGTGTGTTTTCTCGGCCATCTGGA
>JBIQHO010000437.1:0-2524 GCA_044508545.1 Bradyrhizobiaceae bacterium
GAATGGATCGATCAACGACGGCGCGCCTCAGAGGCGTCGCTGATTAAGCGAGCCCCCTTGCCCGATGTGCGGCAGCGGAAGATGCGCCCGGTCAGGCGGTAGCAGCCATCACGCCTGGAAACTGCATTGCAGGCGGATAGAGCACCGGCGTGTGATTTCGATCTTGCTCCCAAGCGTTCACCATATCCGCCCACTCTTGCAGCATGTGACGGCGTTGGTGTTCGTATTCGGCCTTGTTGTAGACACCGCGCGAGCTGCGGCCGTCTTCGTGCGCCAAGCACTTTTCAATCCAGTCGCTATTGAAGCCGATCTCGTTCAGCAGCGTTGACCCGGTTCGGCGCAGATCATGGACCGTGAACGGCTCCAGGGCCAATCCGAGCTTCTTGGCGCGATCAGCAACTGCCGTCGTGATGCGGTTGAATGTTGCTCGCGACATTGGAGCATCCGCGTCGTATCGGGACGGCAAAAGATAGCGGGAGTTTCCCGCGCACGTCTTAAGCGCGATCATGATGTCCAGTGATTGCCGTGACAGATAGACGTTGTGCGGCTTGCGGCGCTTCATCCGTTCCTTGGGAATGCTCCAGACGGCGTTCTCAAAGTCCACTTCGCTCCAAACGGCATCGAGCAATTCGCTCTTCCGCACCATCGTGAGCAGGATGAGCCGAAGACCAAGCCGAATGGTGGGCAACGTCGGGACGTGCCTCAGTTGCTCGAACATGATCCGTATTTCGGTTGGCGAGAGCGACCTGTCCTTCGGGGCAAAGGTCGCAATAGAAGCAGGGCCAACCTCCGCCGCCGGATTTGGGACCTTCTCGCCATTCAATATCGCGTAGGCGTAAATCTGCTTGACGATGTCGCGAACATGAATCGCGGTCGCCGGCGCTCCACGATCCTTCACCTTGACGCACTGCGCCCGTAGGTCGTCGGGTGTGATCTCGGTAAGCAGGCGACTTTTCCAGACAGGCAGTATGTCCCGATCAAAAATCGCCTTGCGCATAGCGCGGGTACTGTCCGCCATCGGTGCCGACTTGATCCAGCGCTGACCAACGGCGCCGAACGTCTCGCCGAGGGCAACGCGCCGCTTTGCGCGCTGCTTTTCCTGAGCGGGCGAGCGACCTTCCGCGACATCTTTCTTCGCAGCGAGACAGCGATCGCGCGCCTCGGCGAGCGACAAGCCCCCAGGGCCATAGCGACCAATGGTCAGCGTCTCGCGCCGGCCATTCAGGCGATAGTCCATTCGGAAGGTTTTCGCACCTGATGGAATGACAAGAACGTACATACCGTCACGGTCCGTCACCTTGTAGTTTTTTGCCTTTGGTTTCAGGCTCTTAAGCTCGGCGTCGGTCAGCATTCTCAGCCTCGCAAAGGCTAGGATGATGTGGATTTGACCGTCATTTTGTCCGTCGCGAAAAAGACCGTCAAGTCATATAAATCGCCACGCAATATCAATGTCTTATGTAAAATTCAAAGCAGACGCTGCCTAATGAGTGTTGACGGTCTCTCCATTGAAGGGTTGTCCGTGGATTTCCGAGACCGTCACAAAGACCGTCAGACCGAGCCGCTGGCGCCCGATCCATCGCGAAAGACTTCGCAAGAAAATCTATTATATATCAATATTTTATGGTGGCTTAGGAGAAAGACCGCGATAGACCGCGCCGGAAGTGAATCATTCCCACTCGATCGTGCCGGGCGGCTTGCTGGTCACGTCGTAAACGACGCGGTTGACGCCCTTCACTTCGTTGATGATGCGGGTGGCGGTTTCGCCGAGGAACTTCATGTCGAACGGATAGAAGTCCGCGGTCATGCCGTCGGTCGAGGTTACCGCGCGCAGGCCGACGACGTACTCGTAAGTGCGGCCGTCGCCCATCACGCCCACGGTCTTCACCGGCAACAGCACCGCGAAGGCCTGCCAGATGGTGTCGTAGAGACCCGCCTTGCGGATCTGGTCGATGTAGATTACATCCGCCTCGCGCAGGATATCGAGCTTGTCGCGCGTGATCTCGCCGGGACAGCGGATCGCGAGCCCCGGCCCCGGGAACGGATGACGGCCGACGAAGATGTCCGGCAGGCCGAGTTCGCGGCCGAGCGCGCGGACCTCGTCCTTGAACAATTCGCGCAGCGGCTCGACCAGCTTCATGTTCATGCGCGCCGGCAGGCCGCCGACGTTGTGATGCGACTTGATCGTCACCGACGGGCCGCCGGTGAACGACACGCTTTCGATCACGTCGGGATAGAGCGTGCCCTGCGCAAGGAAATCGGCGCCGCCGATCTTCTTCGCTTCGGCCTCGAACACGTCGATGAACAGCCGGCCGATGGTCTTGCGCTTCACTTCCGGATCTGTGACGCCGTCGAGTTCGCCAAGGAACTGTTTCGAGGCATCCACATGCACCAGCGGAATGTTGTAGTGATCCCGAAACATGTCGACGACGCTCTTCGCTTCGTCCTTGCGCAGCATGCCGTGATCGACGAACACGCAGGTGAGCTGGTCGCCGATGGCCTCGTGAATCAGAATCGCCGCGACCGA
>JBIQHO010000026.1:0-20262 GCA_044508545.1 Bradyrhizobiaceae bacterium
TGGCCATGGCCAGCGCCGGCGCGACGTTGCCGATTTCATCATCCGGGAGCGAAGCGGCATTCGCGGACGCGCGCTCGATCACCTGCACCGCCGCGATCAGAATGCGCTGGCCGGCGGTGTGACCGAGCGGCACGAGACGGATCGCCGCCGCCACCTGCGCTTCGACCATGCTCCACATCAACCCTTTGAGCGCATCGGCCGATGCGATCCGCCAGTGATAGGCCGCAATCGCGAACATCGCCGGATAGGTGACGGCGCGCCCGGGAGCGCACCGGGCGAGCGGCACCTCCAGATCGAGCAGAAGCCGCAGCAGCGCTTCGCCCATCCGCGTGTCTTCGAGCGCGAGTTCGCGGCTCTCGCGGGCCGCCGCGAGCCAGGCATCCAAAGCCAGGAATCGCTCGCTGTCGTCATGCTTCAATGCGCAGGTCATGCGCCAGAACAGCGCGCCGTCGAGCACGGCGTAACTGTGTTCGAGCGTTCCCAGTATCCATTCACACGCGCTGGCCTCATCGACGACAATGCGCGCGGCGACCGCCGCTTCCAGGCCGCGGGAATAGGAGAACGCTCCAACGGGCAAGCTCAGGCTGGCCAGACGCAGCAGGTGAAGCGGCATTACGCCGGGGCCGTCGTGACAGACCACATGCCTTCTCCGATTTGTGGCTGCCGGATCGCCGCATGATCCGGCACGCCTTTCCGCCATAGCGTTTTCGCGCGAAGCAGGTCCTCAGGCGTGACCCGACGATGACATCCGGTTCGCGTGAAGAAAACGCGTCAACATTTGCACCGCGGGAGTCTGTTTCAACTGCCTTGAATCAGACTCGCCGCTTATCTTTTTGACAGAGCATGATCCTTTTACGAAAACCGGTTTCCACTTTTCGGGATCACGCTCTAGAACGATCCGAACATCGAGCCCAGCACAAGAACGACCACGAGCGAAATAATCACGCCGACGATCACGGTCATGACCATGTCGAAATAGCTGTCGGCATGGGTTTGCTTGCTGATTTGAAGCAGCAGGAGAACCGTGCCGTTGTGCGGCAAGGCATCAAGCGTCCCTGCACTGATCACCGTCAGGCGATGCATCAGCGCCGGATCGATGCCGTGTTCGAGCGCGAGACGCATGTACTCGCTGCCCAGTGCGTTCAGCGCGATGGCCATTCCGCCGGACGCTGTCCCCGTGAGCCCGGCTAGGACGTTCATGGCCACCACGAGCGATGCAAGCGGTCCTCCCGGAATCTGCAACACCGCGTCACGAACGATGGTAAATGCCGGCATCGCAGCCACCACGGCGCCGAATCCGACGAGGCTCGCGACCGTCAAAATCGGCAGGACTGACGAATTCGCACCGGCATCCAGACTTTCGCGCAGTGCCGTGAGCCGCTGAAAGTTAACGGCTATGAGAGTCAGAATGGCGGCCGCGAGTGCGATCAGGACAGACCACACCCCGATGAGCCCTCCGACATCTAGATTCCACGGGGCCACGGTGAGGAAGGAGAAGTCGATGCGCGGGAGAATGACCAGCGCCATCATGAAGTTCACGATGATCACGACAACAAGCGGCAGCAAGGCGAAGATGAAAGGCGGGTAGCGGTCAGCGCGATGGCCGTGGGACAGTTCGGCCGGATCGAAATCGCCCGACAAGGTCGCCTGTTCGCGGACCTTCTCGTCGATGGCAGGCACCTCGGTGTCCTCGACATAGACCTCGCCGGCCTTGCGCGCGGCGGCCTCCGCTCGCGCAAGCCACCACATACCGAAGACAAAGGTGACAATGGATGCGATGATGCCCAGGCCCGGAGCCGCGAACGTCGTCGTTCCGAAATAGGGCATCGGAATCGCGTTGTTGGTCGACGGGGTTCCGGGAAGCGCCGACATGGTGAATGTGAAGGCGCCAAGCCCGATCGCCGCTGGCATCAGCCGCGCGGGGATGTTCGCGGCTTTGAACATCTCACGGGTCATCGGGACCAGAACAAAGAACGCGACAAATACGCTGACCCCGCCATAGGTCACCACTGCGGACGCAAGCACGACCGAAAGCATTGTCCGGCGCACGCCCAGCCGTTCCGTCAGAAAGCGCGCGATCGACGTGATCGAGCCGCTATCGTCCATCAGTTTGCCGAAGATGCCGCCGAGCAAAAACAGCGGGAACCATCGCGCGACGAACCCGGCCGTACCGCTCATGAAAGTCTGCGTCCAATGAGCAAGAAGGGGCTCGCCCGAGATCAAGGCGGCAAGGAGCGCCGCGGCCGGGGAAAGGAGAAGAACGCTCCACCCCCGATAGGCGAACCACATCAGAAGTGCGAGTCCGACCAATATTCCGAGAAGCCCCATATCTAAATCCCTTGAATTCAGGACGGCAGCAACGGCCTCGTCGCCCGACCCCCGCGAGGCAGGATGTCAGGCACCCGCAAATTACACGACGCGCGAACCAGTTCGTCGGAACGTAGCACGTTGGAAGCGCGGTTCTGATAGTATTCCATTGAATGAATTTAATTGAGGCGGATGCACTGCAAAGATCGCTGTCGGTCCGGTGCGGACGTCATAGTGTGCGGGCCTTCAATGTGGTGGATACGACGCCAATGGATGGGAGATGCATGCGTTGGATCGAGCCAGACAAACCTCATAGCAAGCGAGACGGAAAATCAAGCCAGACGAACAAGCAAGCCAGGCGGAAAAACAAGCCGGAGAGAAAAAGACGATGGCGGATTCGTTGCCTGCGAAGATACTGTTCAATCTCCTGCGAGGCAGGATGTGCAAAGTATGACGCCCGCAAACTCTTGATGCAAACGAAATATCTGCCCATAATGAAGCAAGCGCTCAGTAAATCCCGTGAATTTTGCCGCTCGCCAGGCACGACGTTTTGGGCATGACTTCATTAACGATGACATTAGACATCGTCTCTTCGTGGCCGGCTTGCCGGAGGCAGGTGGCAAGATTTCCGACGGGGATAAGCTATGAACTCAAGGACGCGGCCGCGAGCGTCCCCGCGAATAGCCGTTTTGATGTACATGGCAAGCGCTGCCTGGGTACAGTCGGCGCAGGCCCAGAACGCGGTGCCATCTGCGTCGTCGCAGCGGAACGCGTTGCCGACCATCGAAGTCGTGTCGGACGGACGGACCCGGCATACACAGGTCAGGGGCGCCACAGCTAGCCGCTCTCACCACGCCACGGCGCGACCGGCTGCACCCGCCGCACCGGTGCCATCGCCTGCTCCCGCAACGTCCGATTCGGAGTCGTCTCCGGGATCGCCACGGCCCGAGTTGTCAGCGGCGAGTGAAATGGTCGTCAGCGGCGCTGAGGTCAACGCCCGGCCCTTCTCGCGTCCGGCCGAAGCGCTCGAGGTCGTGCCCGGCTTGATCGTCACCCAGCACAGCGGCGACGGCAAGGCCAACCAATACTTTCTGCGCGGCTTCAATCTCGATCACGGCACCGATTTCGCAATCACGGTCGACCGCATGCCGGTGAATATGCGGACCCATGGCCACGGGCAGGGCTATGCAGATCTGAACTTTCTGATCCCCGAGTTGATCGACTCCATCGACATCCGAAAAGGGCCGTATTTCGCCGATGAAGGCGATTTCTCATCCGTGGGCGCCGCGCATATCAATCTCATCAATGGCATGCCCGGCTCGATGGCCTCACTGACCATGGGCAGTTTCGGCTACTGGCGCGGGCTCGGCATCACCTCGCACAAGGTGGGCGACGGCACCCTGCTGGCGGCAGGCGAGGTCAACGCGTATAACGGCCCGTGGGATAATCCCGACGATCTGCGCAAGCTCAACGGCGTCGTGCGCTACAGCCACGGCACGCCCGACGACGGGTTCTCGCTGACTGCGATGGCCTATTCCAACCGCTGGAATTCGACCGACCAGATCCCGCTGCGCGCCATTGAATCCGGCGAGATCGGACGCTACGGCGCGCTCGATCCGACAGATGGCGGCAGGTCCGACCGCTTTTCGCTGTCGGGACAATGGGCGCAGTCCAGCGAGGCGGGCGTCTCGCGGGCCAATGTCTACGTCATCAAGAGTTCGCTCGATCTGTGGAACAACTTCACGTTCTTCCTCGACGATCCCGTCAACGGCGATCAGTTCCATCAGCATGACGATCGCCTGGTGGGCGGCATCGATGCCTCGCATACGTTCCGCGCGAGCCTCGCCGGCCTGCCGACGGAGACCGAGATCGGCCTGCAAAGCCGCTATGACGACATCGACGTCGCGCTGACCAACACCGTGCAGCGGCAGTTCCTGTCCGATGTGCGCAGCGACAAGGTGCAGGAGGGCAGCATCGGCCTTTACGTCCGCAACACCGTGCGATGGACCGACTGGATCCGCACCACGCTCGGCTATCGAGGCGATTTCTATGCCACCAATGTCGATTCGATCTTCAACGCGGCGAATTCCGGCAGGGCGCAGGCCGCAATCGGAAGTCCGAAGGCCGGCGTCGTGTTCGGGCCGTTCCACAAGACCGAGTTTTTCATCAATGCGGGCGAAGGCTTTCACAGCAACGATGCGCGAGGCGTGACCATCACGCAATCGCCGACCGATGGCTCTCCGGTCGACTCCTCGCCGTTTCTGGTCAAAACGCGCGGCGCCGAAATCGGCATCCGTACCCGCGCCATCGCCGGCCTCGATAGCGCGGTCAGCGTGTTCATTCTGGATTCGGCCTCTGAAATCCTGTTCGTGGGTGATGCCGGCGACACCGAGGCCAGCCGCCCCAGCCGGCGCTACGGCATCGAATGGACCAATCGCTATCAACCGGCATCATGGCTGAGATTCGATGGCGATATCGCGCTCACTCACGCGCGCTTTCGCGGAGACCAGCCCGATCAGGCCGCGGCCTATGCCGAACTCGCCGGCTACCCGGAAAGCCAGATCGGCAACGCGCCCGGCAACTACATTCCCGGCGCGCCGAACATGATCGCGTCGGCGGGCATGCGGATTGGCGAAGCGACCGGCTGGTTCGGCGCATTGCGCTATCGTTATTTCGGACCGCGTCCGCTGACCGAGGACAACGCGTTCACCTCGCCCGCGACCGGGTTGTTGAACGGACAGATCGGTTACCGGTTCGAGAACGGCTGGCGGGTTCAACTCGATGCATTCAACCTGACCAACAGCCGGTCCGACCAGATCACCTATGCTTACGGATCGCTGCTGAAGTCGGATGCGCTGTTTGCGCAGTGCCTTGCCAATATTCCGCCGGCGGCTGTCTGCTCGACCGGGGTCATGGACCGGGTGCTGCATCCGGTCGAGCCGTTCGCCGTCCGGCTTACAGTTACAGGACGGTTTTAGAGCCTGATTTCGAAACGCGGAAGCCGGTTTCCGGAAGAGATCATGCTCAAACAAACGGCAAGCGAGACAGCCTGATTCAACGTAGTCGAAACAGGCTTCAGCGCCCCTCCGCTTCTGACGGTATCAGAAGCGTGGCGCTGTGATTTTGATCCCGCGCGTTTTCTTCACGCGAACCGGTCATCGATCCTCGGGGTCAAGCCCGAGGATAGGCCTGGCGTGAAAACGCCGTGCAACCGTCGTCGCCCGATACGGCACGTCCTTCTTTCCGCCAACCGCATCGCTGCCAGCGTTGCCCCTCCATCTCAGTCAGCGAGTGCCGGACCTGGCTGGTCCTTCGGCTCCTTGACACGGAAGAAAATCACATAGAGCGCCGGCAGGACGAGGAGTGTCAGCACCGTGGCCACGAACAGGCCGCCCATGATGGCGAAGGCCATCGGTCCCCAGAACACTGTGGGCGCGATCGGGATGAAGCCGAGCACCGTCGAGATCGCGGTCAGCATGATCGGCCGGAAGCGCGATACCGCGCCTTCAACGATGGCGTCCCACAAATCGCGGCCCTGTTTGCGCTCGGCCTCGATCTGCTCGATGAGAATGACCGCATTGCGTGCGATCATCCCCATCAGGGCGAGAATGCCGAGAATGGCGACGAAGCCCAGCGGCCGGCCGGAAAGCAGCAACGCCAGAACAATGCCGATCAGCCCCATGGGTACGAGGCAGAGCACCATGGCGAGACGACTGAAACTGTGCAACTGCGCCATCAGGAAGAGCAGCATCAGGAACAGCATGGCCGGCGCCACAGCATAGACCGAAGCCTGCGACGCAGCGCTTTCCTCGACCGTGCCGCCGACTGCGATGTGATAGCCGCGCGGCAGATCCGCCTGCAACTTGGCGATCGCCGGCGCGAGCGCCGCAACCGCGCCTTCCGGCGTGGCCCCGGGCGCCACATCGGCCTGGACGGTGAGCGTCGGCACGCGGTCGCGCCGCCAGACCAGCGGATATTCCTGGTCGAAGTCGAAGCGCGCGATCTGGCTCAGCGGCACGGTGCGGCCGCCGGGCAGCGGGACCTGCAGGCTTTGTAGCGTGTCCAGCGAGACGCGCTGCTCCCCTTGCGCGCGGGCGATGATGTCGACGAGATAGATGTCGTCACGCACCTGCGTGACCGGCGCGCCGGTCATGACCGTATTGAGGAAGGTCGACAGCGCCTGGGAGCTCAGGCCGAGCAGCCGCGCCTGATCCTGATCGATCTCGACCCGGACCTGACGCGCCGGCTCCATCCAGTCGAAATTCACGCGGCGCAGCCCGCTTTCATTGCCGAGGATCGCGCCGAGCTGCAAGGCGATGGTGCGCACCTGCCCGAGATCGGGACCGCTGACGCGATATTGCACCGGCCAGCCGACCGGCGGACCCAATTCCAGCGGCGAGACGCGCGCGACGACGCCGGGGAAATCGTCTGCGAGCGTCTTTTCCAGTTTGGCGTGCAACCGCTCGCGTGCGGAAACGTCCTTGGCGATGACCACCGCCTGGGCGAAGAAGTCATTGGCCAGTTGCACGTTGAGCGGCAGGTAGAACCGGATCGCGCCGCGGCCGACATAGGTGCTCCAGCTGGCGACGTCCTGGTCCTCCTTGAGAATGGCGTCGAGCTTTTTCGCGACGCTGTCGCTGGCGAAGATCGAGGCGTTCTGCGGCAAAGTGAGATCGACCACCAGCTCCGGCCGGTCCGAGGCTGGGAAGAACTGGCGCGGCACCAGGGGCATGGCAAGAAGCGACAGGACGAAACAGCCGACGGTGACGCCGATCGTGATCCAGCGATAGCGCATGGCAACGAGCAGGATTGCGCGGAAGGCGTTCATCACCCGGCTCGGCTTTTCGTCCTTTTTGGCTTCCGGCTTGAGCAGCCAGACGCCGAGCAGCGGCGCGAAGATCACCGCGACGAACCACGAGACGATCAATGCGATGGTGACGACGGCGAAGATCGAGAAGGTATATTCACCGGCCGATGATCGGGCGAAGCCGATCGGAACGAAGCCGGCCGCGGTGACGAAGGAGCCGGTCAGCATCGGCGCGGCCACGCTGTCATAGGAAAAAGCCGCCGCCTTCTCCTTGCTGTCGCCGAGCCCGAGGCGCACCATCATCACGTCGATGGTCGTCATGGCGCTGTCGACCAGCAGGCTGAGCGCAATGATCAGCGCGCCGAGCGAAATACGCTGAAGATCGATATGCAGCGCCTCCATGATCGGAAAAACGATGGCGAGCGTCAGCGGAATGGTCAGCGCGACCACCGTGCCCGGCCGCAGGCCGAGACTGATGATGCTCACCGCCATGATGATGGCGATGGCCTGCCACAAGGATTCCATGAATTCGCCGATCGCCGTTTTGACCACGACCGGCTGATCGGAGACGAGCAATACATTGACGCCAAGCGGCAGTTCCTGGACGCCTTCTGCGACCGCCTTCTTCACATTCTCGCCGAGGCCCAGAATATCGCCGCCGTCGCGCATCGCGATGGCGAGGCCGATGGCGGGCTTGCCATTGACGCGAAACATCGGCTGCGGCGGGTCGGACAGCGTGCGGCGCACCTCGGCGATGTCGCGCAGGCGGATCAGCCGGCCGTTGGACAGAAAATTGAGATTGAGCAGGTCGTTTTCGGACTTGAAGGCGCCGCTCACACGGATCGACAACTTCTCGTCGCCGGTCTGGATCGATCCGGCGGGTAAGACGGCGTTCTGCGCCTGGATCGCCGCGATCAGCGCGGCGCGGTCGATGCCGAGGCCGGCAAGCTGCTGGGTCGAGAATTCGACATAGATCTGCTCGTTCTGCGCGCCGAGGATCTCGATCTTGGAGACGTCGGGCACCTGCAACAGCTTCGAACGCATGTTCTCGGCATAGTCGCGCAATTCGCGATGGCTGAAGCCGCTGTCGGCGGTAAATCCGTAGATCAGGCCATAGGTGTCGCCAAAATCGTCATTGAAGCCCGGGCCGACCACGCCGTGCGGCAGCGTGCCGCGAATATCGCCAATATTCTTGCGCACCTGATACCAGATGTCCGGCACTTCCCCGGGCGTGGTCGAGCCCTTGAGATTGACGAAGATCGTCGTCAGGCCGGGGGTCGTATAAGATCGCAGGTAGTCGAGGCCCCTGGTCTCCTGCAGTTTGCGCTCGATCCGCTCGGTGACCTGCGTCAGCGTGTCTTCCATGGTCGCGCCGGGCCAGGCGGCCTGCACGATCATGGTGCGGAAGGTGAAGGCCGGGTCCTCGTTGCGGCCGAGGCGGTAATAGGACGACATGCCGATGATCGTGATCGCGATCATCGCGAAAACAACAAAGGATCGATGTTTCAGCGCCCACTCGGAAAGATTGGGGCCGATCATGACCTCTCTCCCAGCGGCCTGACCTTTTGGCCCGAATGCAGCGCCTGCACGCCGGCGGTGACAACGATCTCGCCACCGTCGAGACCTCCCGAAAGCACCACTGTGCCGGGATCAAAGCGCAGGACTTCCACAGGCTTGAGAGAGACGGTCAGGCTGTCCGGATCCACCACCCAAACCGCCGGACTTTTGTCTGCTGCCGTCAAGGCGCTCGCAGGAATTGAAATCCCGTGGCGCTGGTTAATGTCCATGCGGCCCGTCACGGTCGCACCAAGCCGCATGGCCGGCGGCGGATCATTGACCGCCACGCGGACCTTGAACGTGCGCGTGACCGGATCGGCTTGCGGATCGACCTGACGCACTCGCCCCGTCGCGGTCACGCTGGGGTCGTCGGTCAGGGCGATGGTCACATCGGCGTCGCTTGGAGCCGTACGCAACAGCTGAGCTGAAACGTCGAAGACCGCGTCCCAGCCGGCATCGCGCGCAACCGTGAATATCGTCTGCCCCGCCTGCACCACCTCGCCCGATTCCGCCGCGCGCCGGGTGACCGTGCCGGTCAAACCCGCCTTGAGTTCGGTATAGCTGACACGGTCCTCGGCGATTTCGGTCTGGGCCTTGGCGTCATCCACCGCCGCCTGCGCAGTGCGCAGCGCTTGCTGGGCCTGATCGAAATTGGCGCGGGTGGTCCAGCCCTGCCGCAGCAACGTCTCCTGGCGGTCGAAATGATTGGAATCCTGCTCCAGCCGGGCATTGGCGGCAGCGAGCGCGGCACGCGCAGAGCGCAGCGAGTTCAATTCGTTCTGCGGGTCGAGCCTGGCCACCAGTTGATCCGGCGTGACGCGATCACCCGTGTCCACCAGCCGCTCGATGATCCGGCCGCCAATACGGAAGGCGAGAGCGACTTCCTTTTCCGCCTGAAGCTGTCCCGTAAGAGCGATGACCTCGCTCAGTCCGCCCTTTTCGACAACCACCGTACGGACCGGGCGCGGCGGCGGCGCTTCCTTGGCGACCTCGCGCTCACAGCCGGACAGCATCGCAACGAGGATCGGGACAACCGCAAGCAACACGCAGGACCGGCGTCGGGCAACCATGCCGGGGTGAATTGACGACGACATTCGAACCTCACATTAAAGCCGTTCCGGCAGACCTGCGCAGCGGTTCTGCGTCCGGAATCTCATGAAAACTAAAAAACAGAACATCGAAGCGATTTTGCTTTCGCCGGAAATGCTCTCGCCGGGGACTGGCAACAATATCGTTTGGCACGATCTTATATAGATTCTGTCTCGAAGATAAAACCCTGAGCACAAACCTCGATCTTGCCTGCAAGGCAATCCATCACCTCGCCGATGCGGTTGACGTTCGTTCTCCAGCCACAGGAGAAGCGCGCGAGAAGCCGATCGCCGCGCTCGGAAAATCGCACCACGCGTTTCCTCATTCAGTTCTGGAGCATGATCCGATCAAGTTGAATCGGACGATGCTCCAGGAATTATTGTCTGGTCGCATTTCCTTGCGGCGAACCGCCATCCACTCCGCCGGAAAATGCTCTAACGAGCCGTCGCGGCCTTTCTCAGCGCAGGACTTGATCTGACGATGAACTTCTCGATCTCCACCACGAGGAAAAAGACGGCCCCCCCGGCAACCAGCCAAAGCCAGGCGGATCGCGGCAGCGCCTCGGTATCGAAGATCGCCTGGAGCGGCGGCGCATAGGTGAACAGAAGCTGCAGCACCACGACCGCGCCAATTCCGTACCAAAGATAGGGATTGCCCATGTGGGCGCGCACCGACAGGGAGGAGTCGAGCAAATAGCGGCTGTTGAGGAGATAGAAGATCTGCCCCATCGTAATGGCGTTGACGGCGACAGTGCGCGCCAACGGGTCAGAGGCGCCGTGCGCCTTCATCCAGAAAAAGGCCGCGAGCGTATAGAGCACGAGCGCCGTGCCGACGAAGAGAATGCGCCATATCCCGAAGCCGGTGACGATCGGCCGATCCATCGCACGCGGCGGCCGCAACATCACGTCCGCCTCATGCGGCTCGAAGGAAATGGCAAGGCCGAGGGCGACGGATGTGACCATGTTCACCCACAGCACCTGCGGGGCGGTGATCGGGAGAGTAAATGCAAACAGAATCGCGACCGCGATCACCGCCCCCTGGGCGATATTGGTCGGCAGCAGGAAGAGCATCGCCTTCTCGATATTGTTGTAGACGGTGCGGCCCTCCTTCACCGCCGCAGAGATCGAGGCGAAGTTGTCGTCGGCGAGAATCATCCCGGCCGCTTCCTTCGTGACCTCGGTGCCCTTGATGCCCATCGCCACGCCGATATCCGCCTTCTTGAGCGCCGGCGCGTCGTTCACGCCGTCGCCGGTCATGGCGACGATCTGCCGGTTGGCCTGGATCGCCTTCACCAGCCGCAGCTTGTGCTCCGGGCTTGCGCGGGCGAAGACGTCCACGTCGCGCACACACTCCTGCAAGGCCGCATCATTCATGGCCTCGATCTCGGTGCCGGCAACGGCGGCCGTGCCGTCGCCGATGCCGAGCATTTTGGCGATGGCCGCCGCGGTGATCTTGTGGTCGCCGGTGATCATCGTCACCCGGATGCCGCCGCCGTGACATTCCCTGACGGCGTCGATCGCCTCCTTGCGCGGCGGATCCATCAGTCCCACGAGGCCCAGCAGGATCAGGTTCTTCGGAAGGTCCTCAGCCTTGAGGCCGCCTGCTGCCAGACTCGGCGCGGGCAGCCACGCAAGCCCCAGCACGCGCTCGCCCTGCGCGGCAAGCCGATCGCCCTCGCGCATGAAGCGCTCGCGGTCGAGAGGCGCCGGAGCGGACGCGGTCTGCTGCCGGTCGCAATGATCGAGGATCACCTCCGGCGCGCCCTTCACCAGCAGCATTTCGCCGCCGGCCCCGCGGTTGAAGGTCGCCATGAACTTGTGTTCGGATTCGAAAGGAATTCCGTCGATCCGGGGCGCGGCGGCGGCTTCCGCCGCACGGTCCATGCCGAGCTTGGCGGCGAAGGGATAGAGCGCGCCCTCGGTCGGGTCACCCTCGACCTTCCACTTGCCGTCGTCCCGGAAAATTTCGGCATCGTTACACAGCAACGATACGCGGCCCATCAGTACCAGCGTCTCGGGCAGGTCGCCGACCGGCTGGCCGTTCGCCTTCACCTCGCCCTCGGGCGCGTAGCCGTCTCCGGTGACCTCATAGGCTTCTCCTGCCGTGACGACGGAGGTCACCATCATCTCCATCAACGTCAGCGTACCCGTCTTGTCCGAGCAGATGCGGGAGACCGACCCGAGGGTTTCGACCGCCGGAAGACGGCGGATGATGGCGTTGCGCTGGGCCATGCGCTGGACGCCGATGGCGAGCGTGATGGTGATCAGCGCCGGAAGCCCCTCCGGGATCATCGAAACGGCAATGCCGACGACGGCCTGGAACAGTTCGACAAAGCTCATGTGGCCGAGCCAATGGCCCCAGGCGAAGAGCAGAACGCCGATGATGGCGATGGCTGCGGTGATGACGTAGCCGAATTTCTTGATCTGACGCAGCAGCGGCGTTTCGAGCATCTGCACGTCTGCGAGCATCTGGTTGATGCGGCCAAGCTCCGTCTCGCCACCCGTCGCCACCACGATGCCGGTGCCCCGGCCCGACACGACCATGGTGCCGGAGAACGCCATGTTCTCGCGATCCCCGACGGTCGCCTTGACGGGGACCGGCGTGGTGAGCTTTTCGGCAGGAACGGATTCGCCCGTCAGCGCCGCTTCCTCCGTGCGCAGATTCTTCACGTCGAGAAGGCGCATGTCCGCGGGAATCCTGTCGCCCGATTCCAGCAGCACGACATCGCCCGGAACGAGATCCTCCGCCGGGATCATGCGGGTTTCCCCGCCGCGCACCACGCGAGCTTCCGCGGAAAGCATGTTGCGGATGGAATCGAGCGCCTTCTCGGCTCGTCCTTCCTGCAGGAAACCCAGAAGCCCATTGAGAATGACGACTGCGAAGATGATGGAAGCGTCGAGCCACAGGCTCAGCATGAGCTTCACGAAGCCCGCCGCGAGCAGGACATAGATGAGAATATTGTTGAACTGGGCGAGGAGCCGCATCAGCGGTCCCTGCTTCTTGCCCTGAGGCAGGCGGTTCGGCCCACGGCTCTTCAGCCGCACGGCCGTCTCGGCCGCATCGAGGCCGCGCGCGCGCTCGACACGCAGTTGCTTCTCGATGTCCTCGCCCGGCATCGCGTGCCACGGCGTCGATGCTGTCCCTGAAGCCGCGACCTCGTTCATGCTGGTTCTCCGGTTGCGGTGTATGTGGGGCTCGCGTGGCTTTAGGCCGTCGCGCCCGCTCGGGGACTGGCGCGGCCGAGAAGATGCGCCGCCGAGCGCCAGGCGTGATGTACGATCCGGTCGATCCGGCGCGCGGCGTCGATCCGGGCGAAGGCTTCGGTTGCGGTCAGTTCGCCCGGCGCCACGGCGGCAAGGGTGGCGGCGCGGTGATCGCGCTGCATCGCGTCGAGCGCGGTCGAGGCCTTTTCAGCCTCGGCAAGAGCCGCGGCGACCTCGGCCGACGCCGCCCATCCGATCGGCTCCGCCTGCACGGTGAGGGCGGACTCGGCTGTGATGGACGCGCTGATCGTCTGCGTGGCCCGCATGGCCTGCTCGCAAAGCGCGGCCGCGCGCGGATCATGCGAGGCGGCGGCTCCCGTCCTTGCGGGCTCGCCCTCCCCGAGAATCTCGACAAGCCGCGAGGCGTGCTCGAGCGCGTGCAAGGTGCTCGTCATGCGGTGCCGCTCGGCTTCGGTCTCGGGCGGATCGTTCAGGTCCGAAAGGAAATCCCGAACCTGCTCGAGCGTAGCGGCCGCCGTGCCGATACCCGGCGGGACTCCGCCGGAGGCGGCCGAGGCGGCCTTCCCGAGGATATCCGCCACGACGCGCCGGGCGGTCTCGACTGCGATCACCGGATTGGAGCGCGCGCTCGGATCCAGCGCGCGCTCCAGCGCGGTTTCCTTCGACGGCAGGATCCGCTCCACGACGCGCGTAAACCACTGCGTCGCGGGGAGCAGCACCGCAACGCCGACGACGTTGTAGGCGGTGTGGTAGGCGGCAAGCAGCGTTGTCCCGTCGACCGACGCGTTGAGGCGCGCCATCAGCGCCACGGTCAGCGGGAAGGCAACGATTGCGATCACGGCAGCGATCAGCTTGAACAGCACATAAGCGAGCGCGAGACGTTTGGCCGTCACGCTCGCGCCGATGGCGGCCATGGCCGAACTCGTCGCCGTTCCGATGTTCTGACCGATGATCAGGGCGGTGCCCTGCTCCAGGCTCACCGCTCCGGCGTAGAAGGCCGCGATGGTGACGGCGATGGCCGCCGTGGAGGACTGCATGACCGCCGTCATGGCGAGGCCGACGACGATCAGGATGAAAAGGCCTCCCCAACCGGCCGTCCACCCGATCCCCGGCATGCCGATCACCGCGGGGAGGTCAGACGGGTTCAGGCTCTCCGCAAGGCCGCCCATGCCCTGCTGGAGCGTGGTCAGCCCATAAAGCACCAGCGCGAAGCCTGCGAGCGCGCTGCCTGCCGACGCGATCCGCCCGCTGGCCAGCAGCTTGGTCAGGGCGCCGATGAAGATCAGCGGCAGCGCATAGGCCGAAAGCGAGACGCGCACGCCGATCAGCGCCACCAGCCAGCCCGTTCCGGTCGTGCCGACATTGGCGCCGAACACCAGTCCAAGCCCTTGCGGGAAGCTCAGCAGCCCGGCGTTGACGAGACCAATCGTCGTCATGGTCACCGCGCTCGACGACTGCACCAGCAGGGTGATGATTCCGCCCCAGAAGGCGCCCGAGAGCGGCGTGGCCGCCGCCTTGCCGAGCACCGTCCGCAAGGAGGATCCTGCCAGCGCCTTCAATCCATCGGTCATGACGGTCATGCCGAGCAGGAACAGCCCGACACCCCCGAGAATGGCAATCGCGGTCGACATGGATGGTCCGGTGCCTAATTTTCTTGCTTGAGTTCTGCGCGCGCGGCGGCGAGATCCTTCATCTGCTCCGGCGAGACCTTGGGGTATTCGAGGTTGAGCTTTTCCACGGCCTCGACGACGGCGGCGGCGACCACGAGGCGCGTGAACCATTTGTTGTCGGCGGGCACTACGAACCAGGGCGCGGCCTTCGAGGCGGTCGCACGGATCGCCTCTTCATAAGCCTTCATGTAGTCGTCCCAGTACCGACGCTCGCGAACGTCGCTTGCGGAGAATTTCCAGTTCTTCTCGGGCCTGTCGAGGCGCTGCATGAAGCGCTTTTTCTGCTCCTGATATGACAGGTTGAGATAGAATTTCAGAATGACGACGCCCTGCCGCGTCAGATAATCCTCGAAGCGGGCAATGTCGGCGAGGCGCTCATCCCATATGTTTCGCCCGACGAGTTCAGGAGGAATCTTCTGCGCCTTGAGCAACTGCGGATGCACCCGCACCACGAGCGTCTCCTCGTAATAGGAGCGGTTGAAGATGCCGATGCGTCCGCGCTGGGGCACCTTCTGAGCATAGCGCCAAAGAAAATCGTGCGAGAGTTCCTTGCTCGACGGCTGTTTGAACGAGAACACGTCGCAGCCCTGAGGATTGACGCGCGACATGACGTGCTTGATCGTTCCGTCCTTTCCCGCCGCGTCCATCGCCTGAAACACCAGCAGCACCGACCAGGAGTCCTGCGCATAAAGCATGTCCTGCTCCATCGCGAGCCATTCCGAGCCGCGCTGGAGAAGCCGCGATGCCTCCTGCTTGTTCATCTTGAGCCCGAGCGTGTCGCCGGGATCGAAGTTCTTCAGGCGAAACCCCTTCCCCTTCTGCACTCGAAATGGATCGGTGTATTTCTTGACCGCGTCGACTATTTCACTTCGTGGCATTACACTTCGAGCCATTAGGAGTTGTCCTCAAAAGCTGTCCTCAAAGTACGAGGGGCCCTCAAATACGAGACTTCCAGGCGGCCTGATCCTGTTTTTCTCCCCGGCTCCGTGATTGTCATTGCGCGGCGGCAGCCGTCGACGACGGGAGGACGACACATCCCACGCCTCGCGGTCACGAACAAACCACGCCGTCATATTTTTCCGGAGATGGATCAGAAAAAGAAAACCGGAGACGGGTCAGGATTAAGACAAAATAGTCGCGCTTGCCTCCGCTCCGCAAAACCAAGAATTCACATTAAGAATTCACATCCAGAACTAACGCCAGAAAAACTTGTCCAACTGCTTTACGTACGAAATCTGCAACGCGAGCAGTCGCTTTGTCAAATTAACACTGTCAGCCAACACGCTTCAAAAATAGACAAAGTGATGATCCGTCGCGAAAGATTGCATTCGCCCCGGACATTGCAATCGTCCTCCGATCTAGAAATGCGCCAAATCTAATATGCTCCAATCCACTGATCCACCTCAGCAAAGTCGGATCGTTCGACCAGGATCGTCCGACGTGACCCGAGCGGTATCCGCTTAACCGGACAACACGCCCAGCCGACAATGCGTAGGCATACGCCTATGATCCATGAAAATAGCGCCGTGTGTTCAACCGCAATTCCTCTCGCGGTCCAGAGACGGATCGGCGTGATCTGCGAGAGCGTTACGACAAGCACAAACGCATGGCCGCCACCGCCACGCCGCAAGCGTGACGAGTCGGTTTGAGCAGTCTGCACCAAGGGAATCCGCGTGTCGGCTCTCATGCCGCCAAGATAGAGAGCCGCGCATTTCCCACCTTCATAAGAGACCGACGTCGGTATTCGAGCCACTTGTCTCATCTGTCATCATATGCGATGCAGTAAAACAAGACACGACGCAGCCGTTTAAACATCTCCGCCAGATATTCAGATCGGCTCCTCTCGATGCAAAGTCATACTACTTCGTCAGATTTACTGACGCTGCAGTTCTGCAGGGATTCATTCGTCTGCAATACCGGCATCGCTTGGAGCAGTTCAGGCAAAAGTGCGAGCGGTTGCGTGTCCGGAATTGCGTAAGCTCTCAAGAGACAGAGCATTGGCGACGATCCTGTTTTCGCCGGTGCTCTCGTTGACGGCCGAAGAACGAGATCGACGGTGACATAGCACGTTGCCGGCGAGCTTAACTGAGGTGGAAGTTCGTTTAGACTTTCTTTTCCGCTCCGCTTGTGCGAGGCGAAATGCCCGATGGCGAAACGTCACAAGAAAACCTGGTTGGAGAGACAAATGTGGAAA
Organism: Bradyrhizobiaceae bacterium; assembly: GCA_044508545.1. Taxonomy (GTDB): domain Bacteria; phylum Pseudomonadota; class Alphaproteobacteria; order Rhizobiales; family Xanthobacteraceae; genus Nitrobacter. Next base: position 16,849 of record JBIQHO010000026.1, read on the forward strand.
ATCTGCTTCGCGACCATTCTCTGTGCGGCCACGGTCGCCTTGACGGGACCGGCTTCCGCACGGGCGCAGCAAGCTCGAGTCGGCGGATTGACGTGCCACGCTGCGCCGCGAGTCGGATTGATCGTCGGCTCGGTGCAGCATCTGCAATGTGTCTTTACCCCGAATGCCAACGCCCGACGCTGTAACTATAACGGAACCATCGGCCGCGTCGGTCTCGATGTCGGCATCACCGGCGGTGGAAGGCTTTTGTGGGCGGTCTTCGCGCCGAGTTCACATGTGGCGTGCGGCTCGCTGCGCGGAAGCTATGCCGGGGTCAGCGGCAGCGCGTCGCTCGGTCTCGGTCTGGGCGCCAATGTTCTCGTCGGCGGATCCCACCGCACGATTTCCCTCCAGCCGCTATCGGTCGAGGGTCAGATTGGCGTGAACCTGGCGCTCGGCGTATCGAAGTTGACGCTGCGATAAGCACGTGTAGCGTTTTCGAACGAAGCACGTCCTCGGGCTCGATGCGGGGACTGGATGTCGTGTAACGAAAACGCGTCAAGCTAAAAACATGGAAGCCCCGCTTCTCCATCAGGAGCGGGGCTTCATGCGTTTACAGCGTTTACAGAAAGTCATGTTCTCGGGCTTGACCCGGGAGTGGATGACCGGTTCGCGTCAAAACAAAATCATGAAACCCTTGCTTCTGATTCCGTCAGAAGCGAACCGGCTCTAGAACGGAATCAGCGGTTCGTTATCGCTTGGCTTCATTGCCGGGAATCCACGCCCTTGAAATTCCAGCGAGATGACGCGGAGAGAGACCGGGACCATAAAGGTCTGAAGGGAAGCGGCGCCGCTCTTTCGAACGGCTATGCCCGGTCATAATGGCGGCTTGCCCGCCTTTGAAATTCCTGGAATTTTATCGGCCAGCGACTTCTGTTCCGGGAGAGATGTCCGTCATCTGCTGACCTTCGGCGAACCGTCGCTCGATCATGCTCATGACCGATGTGACCTCGCGAAACGCGCGCGAGTGCGCAAGTCCGCGCATGCCCGTCAAATCAAACACCAAAATGCCTTCGCGTCGAAACTCGCTCCTGTAAGGCTCCTGAGCGGGATTGACCTTGCCGAGCCGTGTGGCTCCGCCCCGGATCGATCCGGACAATCTGAGGGCGAGGTCGTCCTGTGACACGAACAATGCGAAACGCGGCCTCTTCTTTCCCATTTCCAGCATGCGCGCACGAAACAGATCGACGTCGACATCGGGCGCGACCAGCATGACGTTCTTGATCTTGTTCGCGATCCTGCCAGTCCGCTGCGCGCTTGCGTGGAGGGCCTCCACCGTGGGCGAACAACCCATCGAATGACACAGGACCGTCACCTCTTGCACATCGGCGTTTTTCACGATCGTGTCGAGCAACTGCTCGATGGCTCCGCTGGATGTCTGTGCGATATTGAGGTCGTCCTCGTAGGCGCGCAGACTGGCAAAGCCGCGTGACGGCCAGGAAAACAGCACGGGTACAGCAGAAACCCCCGAGTCATGCGTGATCTGAGCGAAGCGATAGACGGCCTGATCGAACCGGTTGTTGAAGCCGTGAATGAAGACCAGCACCTTGCCGCGCCCGTTGCGCTTGGCGGCGGCCGAAAGATCCGAGATGAAGGTTGGCTTTTCCAGATAGTTCGCCGAAACAGTTACGAAATTTCGCCGGGGATCACCCGGCGCAGAGGTGGGCCACTGCACCTCGCCGGTCCTTCGCAGGATATCGGGAGGGATCGACACTGTGACTGACGCGTAAGACATGGCGCCCGCCGGGCTGCCGTTGAACATTTCACCGGCATCGGCTGCCGAGTGGCTTCGCGTTGTGGCGATGAGCACCGGAACATGCGAGATTCCGTTCACATTGACCGGTTCGACCGGCACCAATGCGCCCTGCGCCAGTTGTCCGGCGCATCCCCCGCAAAAAATCGTGGACGCCAGGGCCGCTACTGTCAGCAAGCGAATCCTGCAGGTCAAAAGACTCACTCCCTGAATCGGCGCCGGCTCTCGGTGCGCCCGTGACCAGTCTGAAAACCATCGCGACTGCACTCCTGTCCGACGCGCCCCGTCGATCGGATAGTACGGTAACGCGATGGCGAAGGTGCTTTCGATGGGCTGGTGGTCCCGAAGTATTTCCGGTGCTCGGCCAAGGCAAAGTCATGAATGAATGCAGGACATGGCGTATAACGTCCACGTTTAGCCCGTTTCCCGCTATCAGACAAGATCGCTATCCAAGGGCTATCGGCAGGATCTGCTTGAAAGATCGAGTCCGGTTTCGTTTCCCGCTCGCGATAAATCGCAAACCGTTCGACCGATTGAAGCTGCGTCTTCTTCATAAGATCCGAACGCATTCGATCGCCATCTTCCGAAAGCAATTGCTCACCACCAAGACGCCGCTGAAACCACTCAGGCGCGTTACTCCGGCTCCCTTGTCCCGCAGCAAAAGCCCGCCTAAGCTCGATGCCGTGCAAAGTACCGCTCTCAAGACTCTGGCAGAGAGCGGGACATCCCCCGGTCCCGGAAGGAGCTTTCCAATGCTGAATCGCCGTTTGTTCTGTGGGTGCGTTTCGTTTGCTCTGTTTGCAGGCGCTACCGCCGGAAGCGCGCGCGCCGAACCTGCGGAATGTGCGGTGTTCACGCCGGATCGGCAGAAGCACACCAGTCCCGACGAGGCGATCGCACGCCTCAAGAACGGCAATGATCGTTTCGTCGCCGGCGCGACCGTCAATTGCGACCTGATGGCGCAAGTTCGCGAGACCGCGAAGGCGCAGGCACCGTTCGCGGCCATCGTCGGCTGCATCGATTCGCGGGTCCCGCCTGAACTGGTGTTCGACCAACGCATCGGCGACGTGTTCTGCGCCCGTATTGCCGGCAACTTCGTCAACGACGACATCATCGGCAGTCTGGAGTTCGCCACCCAGGTCGCCGGCGCGCGCGCCATCGTGGTGCTCGGACATTCCAGTTGCGGGGCGGTCATGGGCGCGATCGATGGCGTCAAGCTCGGCCATCTGACCGGAGCGCTCGCCCACATTCAGCCGGCGGTTTCGGCCACCAAGGCCGAGGGCAAGCCTTCATCGAAAAACGACGCCTTTGTCCAGGCGGTGGCCGAGACCAACGCTCGCATGGCCGCGGCTGATTTGACAAAGCGGAGCCCGATTCTGAAGGCTCTGGCAGAGAAAGGTGAACTGCACACCGTGGCCGCCATGCACGATCTCGCCACCGGACGGGTGAAGTGGTTGAGTTGAGGAAAGCGAAGCGACGACAGCCGACGGCTTCAATCGTTTACAATGCTCTCGAGCGAACCATGTCCTCGGGCTTGTCTCGACCACATGCTTCGCTCGAAAACGCTCTAGGTCACGAACCCATAAATAGGATTCCGTTTGGACGGGATGCGTGATTCAATC
>JBIQHO010000027.1:0-19873 GCA_044508545.1 Bradyrhizobiaceae bacterium
GCGCCAGCCAGATCGCCCACGTCACCAGCGAGGCAAACGCAAGCCCGATCATCACCGCCTTCACCACGATGTCCGCCTGCACGAACATGCCCCACGGCGACAGGTCGCGCGGCAACGTCGAAGCCGAAGCCGGCGGCGGCGCGGAAGACGCCGATGACGGGGTGGTCGCGCCTTCGCTTTCTGGAGGCGCAACGCCAGAGACAGCAGGAGTCCTCAGCGGCTCCGCACCCTGTATGGGCTGAGATGAAAGAGCATCGGTTGGCACGGATGGCGCAGGTGATGTGGACGCGGCCGCAGGCTGCGGCGCGGTGACGGCCGATTGCGCCTGCCGGTCCTGCGCATATGCGCGGCCGGATAAAGTCACGAGGACAAGAAGCATCGCGGCAAACAGGCCGCATCCGATGCTTGCGCGAGATTGGCTTGCGGTGCTGGTCCAGATATTCCGCATCATACGTTTTGCTTTCTGTTGCGCGCGTTACCGCTGGCTGGCTCTGGAGATTTCGAATTGAACGGCTTGCGAAGCGTCCCCGGACGGCAATCCCTTGCAGAGCGCTCGATGACTTTTGTCGACATCGCCTATCCCCTCGCGAGCGCTTCGACGGGCTTGAGCCGAGCGGCGCGAAACGCCGGCATGAAGCCGAACAGCGTGCCCATGGCCACGGCGCCCGTCAGCGCACTGACGGCAACCGTGGGCGAGAAGATCACCGTCATGCCGAACATGAGCGCTGCGCCTGTGCCGATCAGGCCGCCGAACAGAAGTCCGACCACCCCACCGATCGCCGACAACACGATCGCCTCGGTCAGGAACTGACCCATGATGTCCGCGGTCCTCGCCCCGATCGCGGTCCGGATGCCGATCTCGCGGGTGCGCTCGGCCACGGTGATCAGCATGATGTTCATGATGCCGATGCCGCCGACCAGCATCGAGATCGCGGCAATCGCGCCGAGCAGCAGGTTGGTGGAACGGCGCTCGGCCTCAGCTTTCTGAAACGCCGATGCCGCATCGTGGATGTAAAAGTCTTCGCGGCCATGGCGCCGGATCAGCAGCGCCTTGATGGCGTCCTTGGTCTGTCGCAGGCGGGACATATCGGCGATCGAGACGACGATCTCCGACAGATCCTCCTTGCCGTAGAGCCGCATCGTCGCCGTGCGCAGCGGCAACACCGCGTTATTGTCACGATCCGTACCCCTCTCGGAAAGACCCTTGCTTGCGAGCACGCCGGTGACAAGAAAGGGAATGTTGTTGACCAGGATATGGCTGCCGGACGGATCGGCGATGTCGGGAAACAGTTTCGCTGCAAGCGTTGCGCCGAGCAGCATCACGGCGTTGCCGCTGATCTCGTCCTCTTTGGTAAAGAAGGCTCCCTTCGCCGCGTCCCAGTTGTGAACCGCCCGGAACTCGGCCGTGGTGGCGATCACTTCGGCGTTGATATCGGTGTTGCCGTGCCGCAGCGTGCCCGCCTCCCACACGGCAGGCATCGATCCGGACACGTTGGCGAGATCCTTGATGGCCTCCGCATCGGCGGAGGTCATGGGCATGCTGGTCGCGGCGGATTCGCCCGCGCGGCTGACCACGACCCAGTTGGTGCCGATGGCGGATGCCCGCTCCATGAACGACGCCTGCGCGCCGCGCCCGATCGCCATCATCGCGACTACCGAAGCGACGCCAATGACGATGCCGCTCAGCGTCAGCGCGGTGCGCACCGGATTGACCGCAAGCGCGGCGAAGGCGGAGCGGGCCGCCTCCTCCAGCCAGCTCCACAGCGGCGGCGAGGCGCCATCGGCCTGCCATGCGGCAACCGCAATCGACGACGAGACCCCGGCGGCGGCGCCACCGCTATCGGAGACGATCAGGCCGTCCTCGATCCGGATGATGCGCTCGGCCGCGGCGGCGACCCTGGCGTCGTGAGTGATGAGGATGATCGTGTGCCCGGCTCCCGCAAGCTCCTTGAGGATCGCCAGCACCTCCGCGCCGCTCTTCGAGTCCAACGCGCCGGTCGGCTCGTCGGCGAGGATCACGGCGCCGCCGTTCATCAGCGCGCGCGCGATCGAGACGCGCTGCTGCTGGCCGCCCGACAGTTGCGAGGGACGATTCGTGATGCGGTTGGCGAGGCCAAGCCGCGCCAGCAGCGCCGCCGCGCGGGCGTGGCGGAAGCTGCGTGGTGCGCCGGCATGGACCGCCGGCATCTCGACATTGCCGAGCGCGCTCACGGTCGGGATCAGGTGATAGTGCTGGAAGATGAAGCCGAAGCAGCCGCGGCGCAGCGCGGCAAGCTCGTCGCGGTTCAATCCCGCGACGTCCCGGCCGCCGAACCGGTAGGCGCCGCGGCTCGGCCGGTCGATCAGGCCGAGAATATTCATCAGCGTCGACTTGCCGGAGCCGGAGGCGCCGATGATGGCCACGAACTCGCCGGCATCGATCGACAGGTCGACGCCGCGCAACGCGTGGGTGACGACATCGCCGCTGCGATAGGAACGGCAGACGCCTGCGAGTTCGATGAGCGGAGTGCGCGACGCGCTCATGACTCGACCCTCAGCTTCGCGGGCGGGCCGGCCGCCTTGATGCCGGTGATGACCCGCTCGCCGTCCGTCACCCCGCTCGTAATCCCGACCAGAAAGCGGGTGCGCACGTCGGTCTGGACCTTGCGGACGGCGATGGTCCCGTCCTGCCGCAGCACCCGGATCTCGCCCTTGTCGTTGAGCGAGGCGACCGGGACCACGAGGGCGTTCCGCGCCGCAGCGGTGACGAAAAACACCTGCGCGGTCATTCCCGCCCTCAGGCTGCCGTCCGCGTTGGGGATGTCGAACAGCGCCGTATAGAGCACGACGTTGCCCGATTGCGCCGCAGCCTTGGTGGCTTCGGCCTTTTTGTCGGGACGGCGCGGCGCCGGCTGAATCTGGCGAAGCGTCGCATTCCACTTGCGATCCGGCTGGCCCAGCGTGGTGAACCACAACGGCATGCCTTCATGCAGCTTGACGACATCGGCCTCCGACACGTCGGTCCACACCGTCATGGTCTGGAGGTCGGCGATCTGCAGGATCAGCGGCGTATCATAGTTCGCATTGAGGGTCTGGCCCTCCTTCGCATCCACCGCGACAACAGTACCGGCCATCGGCGCGGTGATGCGGGCGTAGCGCAGCGCCGCTGTCTGCGCCCGAAGATCCGCCTGCATCTGGCGGATGCGCGCTTTCGAGGCATCGATGCGGGCAATCAGGATGTCGCGGTCGCGCGACGCCTCGTCGAGGGCGGCTTTCGAGACCGCGCTGGTCTGCGACAGCTGGAGATGACGCTCGACATTCCGTTTGGCAAATGCGAGGCCGGCTTCCTGCTCGGCCAGCTCGGCCGTCAGCCGCGCGAGGTCGGCTTCGATGCCCTCGACCCTGGCCCCCTGCACCTCGGCGTCGATCTCCGCTACAACTCGCCCCACCGTCACCTTGTCGCCGACAGCGACATGCAGACGCTTCAACTGGCCCGAGACCTGAGCCCCGACATCGACATAGGCGTGCGGCTGAATCTTGCCGGTCGCGGTAACCGTGCTCTCGATGTCCTGCCGCTTGACGACGACGGTCTCATAGAGGCTGTCCGGCGACGGCGCGCGCAATCCCATCAGGACAAGCGCGCCGAGCGCAACCAGCCCGACCAGACACACGCCAAGGATGATCCTCCCGGACCTGCTCGCGGCGGGGGCTGGCGGCGTCCATGGCGGCGGCACGATGACGCTGTCCGCATCATCCGGAGGCATGGAGGCGTTCATGATCGCCGGCCCCTCACCGGATATCTTTGTGGTCGACGTCGAACGACTGACCGGGACCGGCATCGAACAGCATGTAGAACTCGCCCTCCGGCCGCTTGAAGGTCACAGTCGAATCCGCGCTGAACTTCGTCTCCAGCACAACGCTCTCGTCGTAGCGGATCACGTCGAGCCTGACGCCGGGGACGCCGGTACCGTCGGCGAAACCGCCCTCGCAGCGCACCGTCGTCGCATCGACCATCTTGCAGATGCAGAACGGCGGATGCGCCCATGCAGCGCTGATAGATAGAGCCAGCGCGCCGACGGCCGCGACGATCCATCCGCTTGTCCGGAGCGCACGCATCATCGCTTCGCCTTCTCGAGCCAGGCGGCCATCACGGGCGAAGCGGTGCGGATCGGGATCGTCGCCTGATGCAGCGTCCCGTCCCAGCCCTCCAGGGTGAGCCAGAGATTATCGTCAGCCGTGGTGCGTTCCGGAACGCGCATCTCGGCGGTCTGCCGGTAGGGCGTGCCGGAAAACAGCGCGCCGGCGGTGCGAATGTTGCGCGGTCGGCCGACGCGCAGATACGCCGCCTTGACCTGATCGACACAGGCCGGGCACAGCGCCAGCGCGAATTCCTTGGCGTAACCGGCGCGGCCTTCGGCGTCCGGCTCGACCAGCTTGAACTCGGCCAGCCGCACGCTCCACGGCCCGACCGCGACCTCTCCGATCTCGCGTTCGCCGAGACCCTTCTTGCCGTCGAACAGCGCGTCCTCGTGAAAGAAGGCCGGCGCGAACGCGATCGGCACGATCAGCATCAACGCGCTCAGGTGAAAGCGCCAGCGCTGCCACAGCGACGCACCGCGCGAGGGGGATGCGAGCGCCACCATCACTCGGCAGCCTCCAGCTCCAGCCGTACCGGCTTGCGTTCACGCACCAGCTTCACCGTCTCGATCGCTGTGCGCCTGGTCCACACCATCATCCCGGAGAACACCAGCGTGGTCAGCGTCAGGCCGAACACCAGATACACCAGCTTGAGCCAGACGCCGGCGAAGTCGCCAGTGTGCAAGGGCCGCATCGAGCCGGTGACAAGTTCGAGCGCGGAGCGGTCGGAGACCCGCCGCATCCGCTCCACCTTGCCGTTATAGGGGTTGACGTCCACCCTCTCGAAGATCAGCGGATAATTGCCGCGCCCGCCGACGCTGATATGGCTGTAGGCGCTGTCGGGAAGCTCGACGAAACTCGGCTGAAGATCGGGCAGTTGCGCCCGAACCGCCTCCGCGGCCTGCTCCAGCGTGATTCGCGGCGCCGGCGCGCCCCTGGCCACAACCGGCACGTCACTGCGCGCCACCACCGGCGGCACGCCCGCCGTCGAGATGGTGAGGTGGCTATCAGCGAGGATGGCCTGAACAAGAAACCAGCCCGCCGTCACCGCCATAATCGCGATGAACGGGATCGACCATGCGCCCGCCAGGCGATGCAGGTCGCCCCAGAAGATGCGCTTGCCCTTGCGAAGGCGCAGCCGCGGCCGCAGGTAGACCCGCCAGAACCGCTTGTAGACCACGATCCCGGTGATCAGCGACCCGAGCAGCGGGATCGACAGCGCCGAAACCGCATACCAGCCGAGCGGGAAGCCGTCGTCAAACGGCATCAACAGCCAACCGTGCAGCGCGCGCACGAATTGCTGGAAATTGAACTCCCCCTGCTCCCCTTGAATGGCCCCGGTATAGGGATTGACGAACAGCGTGCTGGAGGCGCCATCGGGACGCGTCACCGAGACGGTCAAGGCCAGGATCGACTTCACCGGCCGCGAAATGAAGCGCACCCGCGCGCCGGGCACCTCGCGCTCCACAGCCGCCAGAATCTCGTCGTAGCCGAGCAGCCGCGCGTCCGCAGCCGGCGCGTTGGCCCGCACCGCCGGGTTCGCCAGCCACACGATCTCCTGGCTGACGGTCGCAATCGATCCCGTCAGACAAACAATGAACAAAAACGCCCAGATCGGCAGCGCTAGCCAGCCGTGCACAACAAACCACAGCCGGGCACTCGAGTTCTTGCGCGCTACGGTTCCACTCACTCCCACTGTCCCATGGCCCCCGTCCCTCGGCTGCGTCGCCGCCCACCGCGCCTCCGGGGAGATACCCGCCGGTTCAGATGACGGTCCCCTCTATGATGAAGACGATCGAGCACCGGATTTTTGAACCCCGCCTTGCAAATTTTTTGAGATCGCGGGCCAGCCAGATGCCATCAGCTCTCCCACCCAAGCGGTTCAGAACCTGAACTTGGTGGACAAGGTGTAGCGGCGGGGCTCGCCATAGACGCCGGTATCGTAGTTCCCGAACACGGAATAATACTTCTGGTTCAGCAGATTGGTCGCATTGAACGCGATCTCGACCTTTTCGGTCAGGCGAAAGCGCGCCATCAGGTCGAGAAGAAACACGTCGCCCTGGGTCAAATCCTGCCTTTCGCCGAACGGGTTGGAGTTGACGTAACCGTGAATGGTATCCTGCCAGCGGACGCCGCCGCCGATGGTCCATCGGTCCCATTGATCCGGCAGGCGATAGGTCGCAAAGAGCCTGACCACGTTTTCCGGGGCCGTGGTCTGGATGTATGAATAGACCAGCGATCCGTCGGACGTCCGGGCGCGGGTATGAGTATAGCCGGCATTGACCTGCAAGCCCGGAGCGAGTTGGCCCGACAGTTCGAACTCGAAGCCCTTCGATGTGATGCCATCGATCGAGCGGTAGTAGTTGTCTCCCGTAACCGGATCGAACCCCGCAAATTCGTGGAAGTTCTTCTGCTGGATCATGAACACGGCGGCGGTAAGATTGAGCGCACCGCCGAAATAGGCGGCCTTGACGCCGGCCTCGTAACTGTCGCCTTCGGTCGGAGGGAGAAAATTGCGGTTGACGTCACGAAAACCATCCGGCGCGAAGATGCTCGTATAGCTGCCGTACAGCGAATAAACGTCGGTGAGGTCATAGACGATGCCGGCATAGGGTGTGATGCGAGCATTAACGGAATATTCAGCCGGATACAACCACTCTCCGAGCGGGTCGATATAGGTTCCCTTGTCGTCGAAGCTCCACCAGTCGAGCCGGCCACCCAGGATGATGGACAGCTTCTCCACCGGCTTGAGGCGGGTCGCGGCGAACGTGCCGGTGCGTGAATAGGAACTCTCGACCTTTCCCAAAGTCTGGAAGGGAGGCACCGACGAATTACCCTTCCAGGTAAAGAAGTTGGGAACGGAAGGGTCATAAGTAGGCGGGCCGCCCAGAAACGGATTGGACGGGTCGTCGTAATAGGGGCCCTTCTCCGATCTGCGCGTCGACATGACGCCGAACACCAGTTCATGCGTCCGCCCCATCAAGTCGACCGGACCCGACACCTTGAGATCGACGGTATTCTGAATGGACCGGGGATGCTCTTTCCAGATGAACTGCGAAACACCCTCGCCGGTCACCGGATCAGGAAACCCGCCGCTCGCGGAGCCCAGCATGTAGTCCGATACGGTGCGGCGATGATTGAAGGATCCGATCGCCTTCCATCCATTGTCAAACTTATGCTCGAGAGTGGCAAAGTAGGTGTTGACCGAAAGGTCGTCACGGCTCCACACCGCGCCCGGATTGGTCGAGATATCCCAATTGGTCCGCGTGCCGTCGGAGAAGAACAGCGGCAGGCCGCCCCACTGCGCGCCGCGCGATTTGTCCTTTTGATAGTCGCTGCCGATCGTCAGCATGGTGTTGTCGGTGAGATCGGCCTCGACCACGCCATACAGCACGTTGCGTCGCTTGTGATAATGGTCGAGCCAGGAATCTCCGTCGAGAAACGCGCCGGCGAAACGACCGCGCACGGTACCGGCTTCATTAAGAGGCCCGGAGAGATCGAGATCGGTGCGGAAATTATTCCAGGAACTGAAAGTTTCGGATATCGAGCCCTGGAACGTTTTCGTCGGCCGCTTGCGGACGAGATTGACGGCCGCGCCGGGACTGCCGGCGCCCTGCAGCAAGCCGCTGGCGCCCTTGGTGACTTCCACCCGGTCGTAGATGGCCATGTCCACCGTCGACAGCCCGTGATCGATAGCACCGTCCACATCGACCGGAACGCCGTCGTAGCGGAATTCGGTCAACTTGAAGCCGCGCGACATGAATTCGACGCGGTCATTGTCCCAGCTCTGCGAGGTGATGCCGGTGGTATTCTCCATCGCATCCCTGAAGGTGCGGATGTTCTGGTCGTCCATGCGCTGCCGCGAAATCACGGTCACCGATTGCGGCGTTTCGCGGATCGACAGCGGCAGACCGGTCGACGAACTCATCTGCGTGGTGGTGTATGAACCCGATCCCTCGGTGGCGCCGGGATCGCTTGTCGCCTGTCCCTGCACGTCGATGGTATCGAGCGAGATCGCGCCGGGGACCGCTCCTGCTCCCGGAGTTGATGCCGCCTGACGCTCGATGGTGACGGTGTTCGGGGAGGTGAAGCGATAGGTCAGCCCGCTGCCCGCAAGCAATCGGCCAATCGCCTGCGCCGGCGTGAATGATCCATGCAACGCGGGCGCGGAACGTCCGGCAGAGAGATCCGCGCTATAGGCAAGCCGCAAGCCGCTCCGCTGCGCGACGGTCGTCAACGCCGCGGTGAGAGACTGCGCAGGAATGTTATAGGCGACGACACCGCCGGCAGGCTGCGCGCTCGCCTTATCAAGCGAAGCAATCAAGGCGACTGCCGTCGATGCCGACAGAACGGCCCTGAATAAATGACCTCGCTTTCGAAAATCCATCGGATGTCCCCGCTTCAGCTCGTTCCCGAGGACACCGAGGCATTCGCACCATCCCTGGCCCTCAAGGAATTAGACCGGCTGGCGCGGAAAATCCTCAACGGGGCAGGCAAAAAACGGACGAAGCGTCAGCTCGAGATAACAACCAGATACGGCGAGAGACGGCGGACCGTGATCGGAAGGCCGTTCGCGAGAGCGTCGAGCGAGTCGTCCGGCGTCCGTAAGTTCAGGACCGCGTTGACGGGGAGTTTCGCCGTTCCCTCTCCGCGGATGACGAGCCACCCTGGATGATAGCTTCGCAGGGCCGCCACGACATCCCCGAGCGTCCTGTTCTCGGCAATGTACATGCCGCTGCGCCACGCCGCAGTCACCGAGGACGATTGTGCGGCGACCGCGCCGATCCGGCCGTGCGCATCGATGACGACGGCGTGGCTTTCCAGAACCCTCACCGGCTCCGAAAACCGCCGGTCGGCGAACGAGGCGACATCCACGGCGTGCTCCGTCACCGATATCGAAACGGCTCCATCTGCGAGATTGGAGTCGACATCGAAGGACGTGCCAAGCGCTGTTGCGAGAATGCCGTTGACCTCGACCCGAAAGGGCCGGGCTCTGTCAGGCGCGACCTCGAAGAAGGCTTGCCCTTCGAGCAGATGGACGCGGCGCTCAGATGGGGAGAACGCCAGAGCAATTCCCGAACGGGCATTCAATGTTGCCCGCGAGCCGTCCGGCAATGCCGCTGTCCGCGTCTCGCCGAGGCCCGTAGCATAGTCGGCGCTCCGATGATTGCGGAAAACGCCGCTCGCCCACACCCCTCCTCCAAGCGCCACAACCGCCACCGCTCCGGTCAAAACCTTGCGCCGCGTCGGCCCGTCTCCGCGGCGACCGGGCTTCACGATGCCGGTGACCGGATCGAGGTGAAGGTTTCCGGCATCAGCCCACAAAGCTTCGGCCTCCCGCGCGGCTGCTTCATGCTCGCCGCTGAGCGTCCGCCACGATTCAAAGCAACGATGATCGGCAGCCGTGGCGGTCCCCGAATTCAATCTCATGACCCAGCGCAGGGCTTCGTCGGAGATTTCGGTCGATGGCGGCAGGCGTTTGGAATGATCTCGACTCACGGCGACCTATCAGAGACTGCAGAGCTGTGAAATTTCGGCTCCCGACTCTATAGACCGGATTGAGAGCCATAATCCTCAATCCCGATCTTAAAAAGAGCCATCCTCCCGCCTCAGATCGCGGGCCTGCCGCAGTGCACGCATGATGTGCTTTTCCACCATGCTCACCGAGATCCCGAGCAATCGCGCGATTTCCTGATGGCCGCGCCCTTCGATCTTGTTCAGGACAAATGCGCGGCGGCAGGCGGGCGGAAGTTCATTGAGCGCGACGATGAGCCGCGCAAGCTGTTGCCTTTGTTCGAGCGCCGCGAGCGGATCGTTGTCCGACGCAAGACTCTCGATGCTCTCGACCTCGACACGATAGGACCATTCAATCTTTCGTCGGACGGTGAAATCAACAGCGGCATTGCGCGCGGCAGTAAACAGATAAGCCTTGGGCTGCTCAATGACGCCGGCCTGCACCCCCCGCCCCGCGATGCTCATATAGGCGTCCTGTGCAATTTCCTCGCCGTCGTCACGATCGCCGACCAGGCGCGTGGCAAAGCGCACGAGATCGCGATGATGCAGGCGAAACATCTCGGACAGAAGATGGCCGATCGCCCTCATGCCGGCCTCACCGCGCGGCGACGCCCCAGATACAACGAGGGGAATCGCATAAGAAACCAGGAGCCTCGCGACAGGGTTCGCAACCGATCTTCCCGATTTCGGTGAAGCCGCTCGACTGGGGTCTGGACTGAGTGGACACGCATATTGTCCTCGGATTGAGCCATGCAAACGCAAGCCGGCCGTCAACGTCCGATCGCGGTCGCCAGATCAATGCCGAGTTGGTAGGACAAAGCTGAAAACTCTTCAATCTCAATAATTTAGATCAGTTCTAAAACAACACTCGAGTCCCGCGAGCATCCGAATTATCCCGACGCAGCGCAGGATCTGCCGCGCAGCATAGCCGCTTGCAGGCATGCCGCGACGTACACGTTTCTGACGTCCGCAGCATGTTTTTCATTGGCACGGCAGCCCGCCCGTCAAACAGCGTGTGCTTGATTGGGGCTGTCATGGCCAGCGCGACTCGTGAAGCGAACGCTCGACCGCAAATCTGGAATAGTTCTTGATTTCGTTCCTTTGCGCAGTACCGCGCGATTGGCTATGGGTGAGCGGTCAGCCGCGCGCCGTGACGGCGTGCGGTGTTGCTCCATCCCGCGATGCCTGCGATGGTCGATAAGCCCGCTCTGCTACGTCTGCTCAGTGCATTCGCCGGACATCGTCCTGCGCTCGAAGCGGCCTTGCGGCGGCAGCTTCGCAACACCGCGCTCGCCGCCGATGTCATGCAGGAGAGTTGGCTCAAGCTCAGGGGCGCAGACGCCACAGTCGAGAACGCCGACGCCTATGTGCGCCGCGTGGTACGCAATACCGCGACAGATCACGTCCGCAAGGAGCGCCGCCGCGCAGCCATCGATGCCGAGGTACGCGATTTGTTGTGGCTGGCCGACGATGAATGCTCGCCGGAACGCATTCTGATGGGTCGTCAGGCGCTGGCGGCGGTCGCCGCGGCGCTGGACGAGATGCCCGAGCGCAGCCGCGTCATCTTCACGATGAGCCGCTTCGAGGGCAAAACGCACCGCGAGATCGCGGAACGCTTCGGCATCACCGAGCAGGCCGTATTCTACCATATCCGCCGCGTGCTGGAGCACCTCGCGGTCATCCGCGAACACACGCTCGACTGACGTGCCGGAACCGCCGGACCATTTTCATTTAGAAACTGCCCCTTCGCGCGTCTTTAGCGTAGAAGCCTGTTCGGGCATCGGCAATACCGCGATACGCCAGATGAGAGAAGGACAAGCGCCAGCCATCAGTGACCGCGCCCGCAAGGAAGCGCGCGACTGGGTCGTGCGCCTGTCGTCCGGCGCGGTGTCGGAGGCCGAGCTTGCGCAGTTCAAGGCCTGGCGGGCGGTCTCCGGTCATGCGCGCGCCTTCGCCGAGGAACGGCGGTTCTGGCAGCAACTCGGCAGCCTTGACGGGAGCCGGGCGTCCGCCGCCACCGGAACTGCAGCCCGGCCCCGCGTCGTCAGTCGCCGCGCCGCTCTCACCGGCGGCGGGGCGTTCGCCGCATCAATCGCGGGCGTTATGGTCGCGCCAAGGATCAAGCTGCTGTGGGAGGCGGATTACCGCACGGCCGTCGGCGAACAGAAGCGAGTCACCCTGCCGGATGGCGCGGTCGCGACGCTGAACACCGATAGCGCGATCGCGCTGGACTATCGCCCGGATCTGCGCCTGGTCTATCTGTTGCGTGGCGAGGCTTTTTTTGAGGTGAAGCCGCAGGGAGGGCGGGAGCTTCGTGTCGCCGCGTTCGACGGGGTGACGCACATGACCGAAGCGACCTGCGCGGTCAGGCTCACAGACGATCAGACGATCGTCACCGTTGCAGCGGGACAGGCGGACGTTGTCTGTCCGGCTGCCGCCGCCGCGATGACGCCGGATCCCGCCGCGGTCGCCGTCCGCGCCGCCCAGGCGACCAGCTATATGCGCGGTCAGGCGCCGGCGGCCGCCACCGCCGTCGACACGCAGACCGCGCTGGCATGGCGGTCGGGCCGGATCATTTTCGACGGGCGCACCTTCGCGCACGCTCTCTCCGATCTCGAACGCTATGTGCCGGAACGGATCATCCTGACGGACCGAAGCCATGCGGGCGAACTCGTCAGCGGCATCTTTTCGCTCCACCAGGCCCATGCGGCGATCGAGGCGCTGGCGCAGACGCAAAATCTCGCTGTGCACCGTATCCCCGGCGTGATGATCGTCATCAGCTAGAGTCTGCTTCAACTGCGTTGAATCAGACGCGCCGCTTATCTTTTCATTCAAGCATGATCTTGTCTGAAAGACCGGTTTCCACTTTTCGGAAATCATGCCCTGGCGAGCCGATAGCGGCCGCCGATGACGGGATCGCCGTCGGTAAGCACCACGCCGCGCGCCACCAGATCTTCCAGATGTGCCAGCACCGAATAGCCTGCGGCGGCCGACAACCTTGGGTCGAGACCGATATAGATGGCGCGAACCAGGGTCGGAATGTCGGCCTCGCTTTTGGCGAGCCGATGCAGGATCGACGCCTCGCGCGCCCTGCGGTGCCGCACGAGATGCCGCGCGAACCGCGGCCCATCCGGGATTTCGGGGCCATGACCTGAGAGATACAGTTGCTCATCCCGGCGCGACAGCTTCTCGAGCGAAGCCATGTAATCGACCATCGATCCGTCCGGCGGCGCGACGATCGAGGTGGACCAGCCCATGACGTGATCACCGGCGAAAAGGAGGCTTCGTGCCTGCCACGCAAAGGCCATGTGGTTCGCGGTGTGTCCCGGCGTCGTCACGGCTTCCAGCGCCCAGCCGTCGCCGGTCACGACCTCGCCGTCGCGAAGCCGGACGTCCGGCCGGAAATCACGGTCCGCGCCGGATTCCGGATCGTGCTTTTCGCTCTCAAAACGCGGGCGCGAGGCGCGATGCGGCCCCTCCGCATAAACCGGCGCCCTCGTCGCGGCCTTGATGCGCGCGGCATTCGGCGAATGATCCCTGTGGGTGTGGGTGACGAAGATATGCGTCACCGTCTCGCCCCTCACCGCATCGAGCAGCGCCTTCGCATGGGCCTCGCTGTCCGGCCCCGGATCGATGATCGCGACCTTGCCGCGGCCCACGATGTAGCTCACGGTTCCCGTGAAGGTGAAAGGGCTGGGATTGTCGCACAGCACACGGCGGACGCCGGGCACCACCGCCTCGGCGATGCCCGGCTTCAGCGGAAAGTCGCGATTGAACGGGATGTCGTCCTCGGCTTCAGACGGTTCGGACATCGGGGTGAATGCCTACGTTTATGCTGTCATGGAGGGGTTCGTCCCGGCCATCCACGTCTTCTTTTTTTACCGCCTTGAGACGTGGATGCCCGGCACGAGGCCGGGCATGACGAACACTAGAGCCTTTCCGCTTCTGATGGAATCAGAAGCGGAGCTCCATGTTTTTGATTCGACGCGTTTTCTTTATGCGAACCGGTCGCCACTTCGCTTGAAAACGCTCCAAGGCAGCCTCGCTCCGAAAACCTACGAAAACGCGGAGATGCCGGTGATGGCGCGGCCCAGGATCAGCGCATGAACGTCGTGGGTGCCTTCATAGGTGTTGACGGTCTCAAGGTTGGCGGCGTGGCGCATCACATGATATTCGATCTGGATGCCGTTGCCGCCGTGCATGTCGCGCGCCATCCGTGCGATATCGAGCGCCTTGCCGCAATTGTTGCGCTTGATGATGGAGATCATCTCCGGCGCCATCCGGCCCTCGTCCATCAGCCGGCCGACGCGCAGGCTGCCCTGAAGCCCGAGTGCGATATCGGTCTGCATGTCCGCGAGTTTCTTCTGCACCAGTTGCGTCGCCGCCAGCGGACGACCGAATTGCTTGCGCTCCAGCACATACTGCCGTGCGCGATGCATGCAGTCTTCCGCCGCGCCCATGACGCCCCATGAAATGCCGTAGCGCGCGCGGTTCAGGCAGCCGAACGGGCCTTTCAATCCGGACACGTTCGGCAGCAGGTTCTCTTCCGGAACCACCACGCCATCCATCACGATCTCGCCGGTGACCGACGCACGCAGGCTGAGCTTGCCGTCGATCTTCGGGGCGGAGAGGCCCTTCATGCCCTTCTCCAGCACGAAGCCGCGGACCTGGTTGTCGTGCGCCGCCGAGCGGGCCCACACGATGAACAGGTCCGCGATCGGCGCATTGGAAATCCAGGTCTTCGAGCCGGTCAGCCGATAACCGTCCGATACCTTCTCGGCATGGGTTATCATGTTGCCGGGATCGGACCCGGCATCCGGCTCGGTGAGGCCGAAACAACCGATCCATTCGCCGCTCGCGAGCCTGGGCAGGTATTTCCTGCGCTGGCTTTCGTCGCCATAGGCATAGATCGGATACATCACCAGCGACGACTGCACCGAGTTCATCGAGCGGTAGCCAGAGTCAACGCGCTCGATCTCCCGGGCGACCAGGCCGTAGGCGACGTAGCTTGCATTGGCGCAGCCGTACTGTTCCGGCAAGGTGACGCCGATCAGGCCCAGTTCGCCCATCTCGCTGAATATATCGCGATCGGTCCTCTCTTCCAGATAGGCCTTGACGATACGCGGCTGCAGCTTGTCCTGCGCATAGGCCCGCGCGGTATCGCGGATCATGCGTTCGTCTTCGGTCAACTGATCGTCCAGGCAGAGCGGATCGTCCCACCGGAAACAGACCGGCACGGGTTGGTCCTTGCTTTGCGGACGAACGCTCATGACAATCCTTTCACATGGTTCCGAATGTCGCCAAAGCCGGATCGATAATCAGTATATAGACAATTCGGCAACTCAACCATGTGTTCCGACGCTCACTTGCGGCCTGAGCGAAAGCGCTGCATCTTATCGAACGCATAGTCCGCGCCACCACCGCCGATGCCGATGAGGAACAGCTCAGCTTTCAAGATATTCGCTGGAAACGATCTCGATGCCGAATCCGGAAAGCCCCTTGTACTCGTAGGCCGACGAGGTCAGGTGCCGGATCGAAGTCACGCCGAGATCGCGCAGGATCTGCGCGCCGACGCCAACCTCGCGCCACTGCCTGTGGCGGGCGGCTTCCGCCGACCTGTCTTCGGGGAGCGGCGCCACCGGCACCCCCGCCGCGCCGTCGCGCAGATACACCAGCACGCCGTTTCCGGCCTTCCTGAAATGATCGAGGACGATTTCCATGCGCCGCGGCCCGGCGAAGATATCGCGCACGATATTGGACTTGTGGAAACGGGTCAGGACATTCCTGCCCTCGCCGATGCTCTTATAGACGAACGCGACGTGGGCAATGGAATCGAACGGCGAGCGGTAGGCGTAGCCCTGCAGCGGCCCGATCGGACTGTCGATGATGAATTCGGAGACCCGCTCGATCAGCTTCTCCCGCGCCTGCCGATACGCGATGATATCGGCGATGGTGACATGCTTGAGCCCGTGCGCGGCAGCGAACCGGGCGACCTGCTCGCCTTTCATCACCGTGCCGTCGTCGTTCATCAACTCGCTGATGACTCCGACCTGCGGCAGGCCGGCGATCTTGCAGAGATCGACCGCCGCCTCGGTATGGCCGGCACGAAGCAGCACGCCGCCGTTGCGCGCGATCAGCGGAAAGATATGACCCGGCCGGGCAAAGTCGCTGGAGCCGGCGTTGGGATTGGCGAGCGCCCGGCAGCAGGAAGCGCGCTCTTCGGCTGAGATGCCGGTGCCGCCGTCGGGCTTGTAATCGATCGAGACGGTGAAGGCGGTGGTGTGGTTGGATTCGTTATGCGCGACCATTGGATCGAGCCGCAGCCGCTGCGCGTCCTCGGTCGTGATCGGCGCGCAAACGATGCCGGACGTGTGGCGTATGATGAACGCCATCTTCTCCGCGGTGCAGAGTGAGCCCGCGACGATCAGATCGCCCTCGCCCTCGCGATCGTCGTCATCGGTGACGACGACGATCTCGCCGCTGGCGAAGGCCTGGAGGACGTCCGGAATCGGATGGGGCATGGCGCGCGCTTTCCCGTGTGACGGAATTTCGTATGGCCTGGAGCGTTTTCAAGCGAAGTGGCACCGGTTCGCGCGAAAAAAACGCCTCAAATCACAAACATAAAGCTCCGCTTCTGATTCCATCAGAAGCGGAACGGCTCTAGAGCATTTTCCGGCCAAGTGGAATCCGGTCAGCGTCAAGAAAATGCTCTCAATCAACAATGCGCGCGTATTCCGATCGCAAAACCCGCAGCCATTTTTGTGGAAGAGGCGCTGAGCGGCTTGCGGCGCAACCGGAAGACCCGGCATCGGCCTACAGGTCAGGGAACATATAGGCGATCCACGCGACGAAAATGACGGGGTACGGCTTACGGCAGCACCTCCCGGCGCTCGGTCAGAAGCGCGTCGGTCTCGGCGCGCTTGTCGGCCAGCAGGCCATTGTCGGCGGCCTCGATCGCCGCGAACAGCTCCTGCGCGTCCGTCAGCCGCGTCACCGTCACGTAGTCCGCGCCGGCGGCATATTGATCCTCAACATCCGACAGCAGGTCCGCCGTCGAGATGATCTTCGCGGTCGGGTTGAGCGAGCGGACGTGACGAACGAGTTTGACATTGGTGGCGCCCTTGAGCAGCGAATCCGGCACGCTCAGAATGATGATCTCGGCGCCGCCGACCCCGGCATGCAGCAGCGTATCCACATTGCTGATATCGCCATAGGTGACGTGCAGGCCACGGGCGGACAAGGTGCTGAACACCACAGGATTGAAGTCGACCACCGCGATCTGGTCCAGCAGCGACTCGTCGCGGCGTTCGATCTCGCTCAAAAGCGCGCTCGCGGCGCGGAAGAAGCCAAGGATAACAATGCGTCGCGGCTCGCCATGCCCTCCGCCGTCGTGCCCGCCCTCGCCGGCCTCGGTGCGGTCGAGATCGCATAAACCGAGCCGCTTCAAAAAGCTGATTCCCGATCGCGAGAGTTGGTCGCTGCGTCCGATCGCGAACGTGCTCAGCACGGCCAGCACCACGAAGGCGAACGAGGCCGCGCTCGCGGTCTGTGTGCTGATGTGCCGCGCGGCCAGCCCGGTCTGGATCACGACCAGCGAGAACTCGCTGATCTGCGCCAGATTGATCGCCGGCAGCAGGCTGGCGCGCAGCCCCTGTTTCATCAGATACAGCGGCACGAAGGTGGTGATAACGCGACTCACCACCGTGAAGGCCGCGATGATCAGCGCGAGGCCGATCACCGAACCGTTCGGGATCGGAATGGTCATGCCCAGCGCGACGAAAAACAGCGTGATGAAGAAATCGCGCAGCGTCGTCACCTTGGCGGTGACGTCGAGCGCATAGGGAAAGGTCGAGAGCGATACGCCCGCCACCAGCGAGCCCATTTCGCGCGACAGATGCAGCCGTTCGGCAATTTCCCCGATCAGAAAACACCACGCCAGCGCGCCAAGCAGCACCAGTTCCGGGCGGCGCGCGATCTGGTGAAACAGATATGGCAGCACATAGCGGCTGAGGATCAGCGCGGTCGCGACCAGCGCGCCGACCCGCGCGATCGAAAGCAGGATGATGGAAATCTGCAGGTTGTCGAGGCTGGGCTGCACCGCCAGGAACAGGATCGCGAAGATATCCTGCAGCACCAGCACGCCCAGGGTGATGCGGCCCGGCAGCGTATCAAGCTCGCGTTTCTCGTACAGGACCTTGACGATGATGACCGTGCTCGAGAGCGCGCAGGCGACGCAGAGATACAGCGCGTCGAAACCGCCCTGGCCCATGGCCAGACCG
Organism: Bradyrhizobiaceae bacterium; assembly: GCA_044508545.1. Classification (GTDB taxonomy): domain Bacteria; phylum Pseudomonadota; class Alphaproteobacteria; order Rhizobiales; family Xanthobacteraceae; genus Nitrobacter. Next base: position 17,910 of record JBIQHO010000027.1, read on the forward strand.
ATCGCCATGAAGAACAATACGCCGAGGATGCAGCCGCCGAGGAGCTGGCCGCCGCCGGCGATCAGGATCACCGGACCGGCGCGCACGATCTTCTTCAGGTCGATCTCCAGGCCGATCATGAAAAGCATGAAGATCAGGCCGAGTTCGGAAATGGTCTGGATCGATTCCTGCGATTTGACCCATCCCATTCCAAACGGGCCGATGAAGAACCCGGCCACCAGATAGGCCAGAATCAGCGGTTGCCGGAAAAAATGAGCAGCCAGCCCGAGGCCCCAGGCGAACAGGATGGAAAGCGTGATATCGCCAATAAGTTCGTGCATGCCCCCTCAGCCGGTCGGTAGAATCTCCGGAAAGTCGGGCCAAGATACGCGGTTATCGTCGGCTTCGTCGATGCCCGTCGCGGTTTGCTTCTCGGCATTCGCGACCCTTTGCCCTCATCGCTTCGCATCCCTAACGGCGCGCCAGCCAGATCGTTTGCCGCGCGGCATCGTTCAGCAAAGAGAACGGCGGATTTATTCGATTTGAATGGTCATGCGGGATAACGGGCAGCGAAGGCGGCGGCCAGCCCCATGATCCGGACGGGCCCGGGATGTCAAATAATACATTATTATTATTATCATCATTATCAACCAGCTGTGGCAATACATACCGTCCGGAAAGATGTCGCATCTACCGGACGGTTCTGTGCAGCCTTCGTACCGGTTCAATGCGACATGAAAACAGGGACCGTCATCGCCGACAGCATTCCGCGCGTCGCTCCGCCAAACACGAATTCGCGGAGGCGAGAATGTCCATAGCCGCCCATCACAAGCAGGTCCACCGAGCCGTCGGCAACATGTGACAGAATGGCCTTCGCCACATCGGTGTCAGCCGCACGCACCGTTTTCACCTCGACGTTGATATCGTGCCGGGCCAGATGCCGGCCAATCTCGGCACCGCGAAGCACCTTCTCGTTCACGATCTTCTCAGTCTCGACAATAAACAGTTCGACCGCACCGGCCTTTCTCAGCATGGGCAGCGCATCGTTGATGGCCCGCGATGCGGTGCGACTTCCATCCCAACAGCACACGACCCGGTCGAGCTTCAGCCCGCCCTGCTGGACGCGGGGCACGATGATGAGCGGCCGCCCCGAATCAAAAAGCGCCGCTTCGATCAGAATGCCGTTATTAATGCCATTATTATCGTCCGATTGCATGACGACGCTGAGATCGTAACACCGCGCCATTTCCGAAAACGTCTTGGGCGTTCCAAAGATAAGCCGTGGCTCGACCGAAAGAGCGCCGCGCTTCATGGCCATCTCGAAACGATCAATTGCGCCGCGTGCCTCCGCTTCGCTCTCGACGAACAGATCGCCGAGAGCATCTGCCGGAATGTTCGTCGCAAAGGTGAATATGACACCGGTCAGATGCGCGCTAAAAGCCTCAGCTATCGAAGCGGCGAAATCGCGAACAATGTCCCGGGAAGGGTCACGCTCCAGATGAAGTATAATATCCTTGATCATACTATTCGCTCCCGATCCGAGCACTACTCTATGATAGATGGCATCAGCATCAAGAAGTCGAATTGACACACATCAAGGCGAGCCGCAGCCTCTGGAGTCGGAGCCTGGGATTCCGATACTTTTTGGTGAAGGGCATTTTCGGGTGAAGTCGAATGGCATCAGTGGTCTTGTGCCCGCCCGAACGCAAGGTCGCTCTCGCGGCGGATGCCCGGTCCAGGCGGCTATATCCTCGCTTCGATACGCTCAAGATCGTTGCGCGTGACGCCAGAATGATCGGCAACGCCAACATGAAATCAGGAGACCGGAAACATGAATGAAAATCGCTACTACGGAGTCCGGGTCGAGGGAGCGAAATACGGCGTCGGTTTTGGCTCCGCCCTTGCCATCGCGATATCATACACCACCAACCACTCGATACTTTGGGCTATCATCCATGGCATTTTAGGCTGGCTCTACGTCGTCT
>JBIQHO010000438.1:0-2484 GCA_044508545.1 Bradyrhizobiaceae bacterium
CTGTCGGACCGCTCCAAGGACGTCATCATTTCAGGCGGCACCAACATCTATCCGCGCGAGGTCGAGGAAGCGCTGCTGACCCATCCCGAGGTGCGCGAGGTGTCGGCCATCGGCCTGCCCGACCCGGAATGGGGCGAGATCGTCGTCGCCTGCATGGTGCTGGAGCAGGGCGCGGAGCGCGACGACCGCAAGTTCGACACCCATTGCCTCGCCTCGATCGCGCGTTTCAAGCGTCCCAAGCGCTACGTCTATCTCGATGCGTTGCCGAAGAACAACTACGGCAAGGTGCTGAAGACTGCGCTGCGCGAGCGTCTCGGCGGCAAGGGCTGATCGTTCGGGTCAAGGTGCGCGCGGCACGATCGAAGGGAGCGAGCGATGGATTTTGCACTGAGCGCCGAGCAGGAGTCCATCCGCGACGCCATCGCCAAAATCTGCACGCCGTTCGACGATGCCTATTGGCTGGCGAAGGATCGCGAAGGCGGATTTCCGGCGGAGTTTCACAAGGCGATAGCGGATGCCGGCTGGCTCGGTATCTGCATTCCTGAAGCGTACGGCGGCTCGGGGCTCGGCATCACCGAAGCCGCGATCATGATGCGCACCATCTCGGAATCCGGTGCCGGCATGTCGGGCGCGTCCGCCGTGCATATGAACGTGTTCGGGCTCAACCCCGTCGTGGTGTTTGGCACCGACGACCAGTGCCGTCGCATGTTGCCGCCGATTGTTTCCGGCGCGGAGCGCGCGTGTTTCGCCGTCACCGAACCGAACACCGGCCACAACACCACTCAGCTCAAGACCCGCGCGGTGCGCCACGGCGACAAGTACGTTGTCAACGGCCAGAAGGTGTGGATTTCGACGGCACAGGTGGCGGAGAAGATCCTGCTATTGGCGCGCACCACGCCGCTGGAGGAAGTGAAATCGCCGACCCGCGGCCTGAGCCTGTTCTACACCGATTTCGACCGCACGCGCATCGCGGTCCATGAGATCGAGAAGATGGGCCGCAAGGCGGTGGATTCCAACGAACTGTTCTTCGAGAATTTCGAGATTCCGGTCGCCGACCGCATCGGCGAGGAAGGCCGCGGGTTTGAGTACATCCTGCACGGCATGAACCCGGAGCGCATCCTGATCGCGGCGGAAGCGGTGGGGCTCGGCAAGCTCGCGCTGTCGCGCGCGGCAGCCTACGCCCGGACCCGCATCGTGTTCAACCGGCCGATCGGGCAGAACCAGGCGATCCAGCACCCGCTGGCGAAGAACTGGATGGAGCTTGAGGCGGCCTGGCTGATGGTGATGTCGGCGGGCTGGCAGTACGACAAGGGACTATCGTGCGGCCCGGCCGCCAATGCCGCGAAATATCTGGCCGCGGAAGCCGGGTTTCACGCCTGCGAGCAGGCGGTGATGACCCACGGCGGCTTCGGTTACGCCAAGGAGTTTCACGTCGAGCGCTACATGCGCGAAATCATGATCCCGCGCATCGCCCCGATCAGCCCGCAGCTCATTCTCTCCTTCATCGCCGAGAAAGTGCTGGGCCTGCCGAAATCCTATTGAAGGACCATGTCATGAGCCGTCTTCGGGCCGCCCTCGATCCGCGTTCCATCGCGATCATCGGAGCTTCGGAAAATCCCAACAAGATCGGTGGCCGGCCTGTCCATTACCTCGACAAGTTCGGCTTCAAGGGCAAGGTGTTTCCGATCAATCCGACGCGGCAGCAGGTGCAGGGGCACAAATGCTATCCCGGCCTCGCCGATCTTCCCGAAGCGCCGGAGATGGCGATCGTCGCGGTCGCGGGCGACAACGCCATCGACGCGGTGGAGGAATGCGCCGCGCGGGGCGTCAAGGTCGCGGTGGTGATGGCCTCGGGCTTCGGCGAGGTTGATGCCGTCGCCGGCAAGGCCAAGGAGCGGCGCATGGTGGAGGTCGCTCACAAGGCCGGGATGCGCATCGTCGGGCCGAACTCGCAAGGGCTCGCCAATTTCGGCACCGGCGCGATCGCCAGCTTTTCTACTATGTTCATGGACATGGATCGCGCCGAGGGGCATGTCGCGATGCTCAGCCAGAGCGGGGCGCTGTCCACCGTGCCGGTCGGCTTCCTGCGCCAGAAGGGCATCGGCGTGCGCCACACCCACGCCACCGGTAACGACGCCGACATCACCGTTGGCGAACTGGCGGTTGCGGTGGCGGAGGACCCCGAGGTCAAGCTGCTGCTGCTCTATCTGGAGAGCATTCCCGACACCACCTATCTGGAGGAACTGGCCGCGGTTGCGCTTAAGCGCGATCTGCCGGTCATCGCGCTCAAGTCCGGACGCACCGAAGCGGGGCGGCAGGCGGCGCAGTCGCACACCGGCGCGCTCGCCAACGAGGACCGCGTGGTCGATGCGTTCTTCGAACATCACGGCATCTGGCGCGCACCGGACATGCGCGGCTTGGTGGAGGCGACTGAACTCTATCTGAAAGGCTGGAAGCCGAGCGGCCGGCGGCTGGTGGCGATCA
>JBIQHO010000439.1:0-2484 GCA_044508545.1 Bradyrhizobiaceae bacterium
GTCGAACCCGTCGCTACACCATCGGGCTTCACGGAATCTGGACCGCAGAAACCGCGCGCCAAGAAGCCAAGGTGCAACTCGGTCGCGTAGCACAGGGTGACAACCCTTCAGAAGAACGCCTGCTCGACCATCAGGCGCTCACCGTGAAGGAGCTGTGCGCCATGTATCTGAAGGATCTCGACGCTGGTCTTATCCTTGGGAAAGGCGGTCGGCCGAAAAAGACGACCACCATCATCACCGACACTGGTCGAATTCACCGACACATCACGCCCCTCATCGGCAACAGGCGCGTCAAAGATCTCACGAAAACCGACATCACCAAGGTCATGAAGGACATTATGGCGGGCAAGACCGCTGTGTCTGTCAAAACCAAAAAACTGCGTGGCAAGGCCGTCGTCACGGGCGGCGCCGGCACCGCCACACGAACGATCGGGCTTTTGGGCGGAATCTTCACCTATGCAATGGAAGCCGGGATCATAACGACCAATCCGGCACATGGCATCCGCAAGCCAAAGGACAATGTTCGTGACCGACGGTTGACGGAAGCCGAGTACAGGATTCTGGGGGAGATACTTCGCGCAGCAGCCGAGAACCCAAAATTCACAATGACGGTCGATGTAATTCGTCAGATTGCGCTTACCGGATGTCGGCGAAGTGAAATTATCGGGCTCATGTGGCGCGAGGCCGACACCGACGCGAGCTGCCTGCGCCTGACAGACAGCAAGGAAGGTGCGTCCGTTCGCCCGGTCGGGCTTGCCGTCGTCGTATATCTGGAGGAGCGTCGAAAGACGGCGACGGGATCGTACGTCTTTCCCGGCCAGGACGAGGACAATGCATTTGGCAGCTTCCCCAACCATTGGAAACAGATTTTCAGAACCTCTCAGCTCGCCGATGTAACCCCGCACGTCCTCCGTCACAGCTTCGCGAGTATCGCCAATGACCTTGGGTTTACCGAGGTCACAATTGCCGCATTGGTTGGCCACTCCAAAGGAACCGTTACGAGCAAATATATCCATACTCTCGATACAGCCCTGATCATGGCTGCCGACACAATTTCTGGCTACATTCAGGGACTACTTGATGGGATTGAATTCAAGCAAACCGCCTATGCGCTTGATCGGGATTCCAGAAAAACTGCTCTCGCACTCTTCCTCCGCAATGCCGCGGGAGACGATGCGCTGAAGCCTGAAGGCCATCAACTCGCCGCTTGAAGGCATAGAATACGAGAGGACATCACGGGGAAAGCCTTCCCCTGAGGCCGAGCCTTGGCCTCGGCCTACCCCTTCTGCGGGGAGACCCCGCAACACCCCCTTCAGAGTGAGAGTGCGGACGGGTTTTCCGTGACGGGTTGAGGGCTGGAAGAGAGGCTTCTGGCGCCCGTCGCGGAGATCATCCCGATGGCCAGACACGATCGCAGCCCCGCGGAAGGCTGCGTGCGCAGCAACCTTTACGACGACATCACCAACAAGATCATCGCCGACCTGGAGCAAGGGCGTCTGCCCTGGGTCCAGCCCTGGAGCGCGTCGCCCGATACCGCCCCGCTGGGCCTGCCGAGAAATGCTTCAACCGGACGGACCTATTCTGGTATCAATATTCTCATCCTCTGGGGCGCTGTCATCCAGCACGGCTTCCCTGGTCAGGCGTGGCTGACTTTCCGCCAGGCGCTTTCGCTTGGCGGCAATGTCAGGAAGGGCGAGCGTGGCACGACTGTCGTTTATGCCGACCGTTTCACCCCCGAGGACGAGAAGCGCCGTGCCCGCGAAACAGGTGTGGATGCGCATGCCATTCCGTTCCTGAAGCGGTTCACGGTCTTTAACGCCGCGCAATGCGATGGCCTGCCCGATGAGATCACGGCAGTCGCGCCGCCACCGCCGCCGGGTCTGATCGAACCTCGGGTCGAGGCGCTGATCGGGGCCACCGGCATCGACTTCCGTATCGGTGGTAATCGCGCCTTCTATATGCCGTCCCTCGACTATGTGCAGGTGCCGCCTCCGCAAGCCTATTTCGAGCCGATCAACTGGCACCGCACGGCCCTGCACGAGCTGGGCCACGCCAGCGGTCATCACAGCCGTCTCAACCGCGATCTGACCGGCTCGTTTGGCTCGAAAAAATACGCCTTCGAGGAAATGATTGCGGAACAGACCGCGGCTTTCAGCTGCGCCGCGCTCGGGATCGTGCCGACCGTGCGGCATGCCGACTATATCGGCTCGTGGCTTGAGGTTCTGCGCGAGGACAATCGCGCCATCGTCCGCGCCGCATCCCAGGCCAGCAAGGCGGCTGACTGGCTGCTTGCGTTCCTCCCCGAAACCGAGACGGCCAGCGAACACGCGAGCGACAGGAGGGCAGCATGATCCTCCTGACCGACGATCTGCGCGAGCGCCTGCTCGCCAATGGGCTTGAACGCGGCGCCGACCATGTGCCTGTCGTCAAGTTCTTCAACCCGCTGGGCGAAGGCGTCTGGCTCGCGACCGAGCTGGACGCGGA
>JBIQHO010000440.1:0-2466 GCA_044508545.1 Bradyrhizobiaceae bacterium
AGGAACGATCTGACTCACTCCCGACGGCCGCTGCTCGGCTTTCACGCTGACCCTTTAAGTCCCAGCCCGTGTCGGCCCACCAAAGCCGGATCCCGATAAACGGATCGGCCCCGCCTCATTAGCTTAGCGTTTTGTAAAGTCTCAATCTCTGCGCAATCAGGTCGAAACACCGCACATCACCGCCACCTGAACGCCGTGACTGACCAGCATACGCGCGACGGCTGCGCCTAGTCCTGACGTGCCGCCGGTCACAACGGCTGAAATGGAGCTGTTAAGAATTATCTGTCCCCAATCGTTCTGAGGGAGATGATCATTCTCCTCTGGCCAAGTTCGGTCGACTGCCGAAATGTCAGGCAAACTTGGCTTTTATGCTCAATGAGCGGTAGTAAGCCTCACCGAATTTCCTACTAACCAATGTTGTCAAACGACGATGTTCGATGAGCATCCGTTCGTCGCAGAATTTCGCGATATAGCGGCGGACCTATCGGATACAGACTACACCAATGTCCCACACGCCGGACGTCGGGGAGCAGGGTATGGCCTTGCGTCTGGACCTACTTGAATCGATCGTCATTCTTTCCGGTCCTCGCCCCGGCAGGCGCTGCGCCTATAGGCCCGGTCCTAAACGGGCCGGTCCGTCTCCGGCCCCGACGCCGCCGATCAGCGTCGCGCCGCATCTTGTCGGATTTCCGTTGGTTCCATCCCGATAAACGTCAACCAGTCGGTTGACTATCTCGTCTCCCTACGCAATATTCAACCATATGGTTGAACAAGGACTCGATACGACCTTCCATGCACTGGCGGACCCGACGCGTCGGGGCATGCTGGCGAATCTGGCGCGTGGCGAAAAGTCGATTGGTGAACTGGCGAAGCCGTTTGCGATCACTTTCGCCGGGGCATCGAAGCACGTGAAAGTGCTGGAAGGCGCCGGGCTGGTTTCAAGGCGCAAGGTGGGCCGCACGCACCTCTGCCGGCTGAGGCCTGAGCCGCTCGCGCAGGCCGAGCTTTGGCTACGCCAATGGGAGAAGTTCTGGACGGCCCGTCTCGATGCGCTCGAGGCACTGATCGAGGCTGAAAAGACACGCTGATAAGGAGAGAGATTCATGCCCTATGTCGATGGGCTTCGTGCTTGCCGTCCCGACCGCCAATCGCGAGCGATTCCGCGCCATGGCGGCGCGTGTCGCGGAGATATTCATCGCGCATGGCGCGCTGCGTGTGGTTGAGAACTGGGGCGACGACGTACCCGAAGGACAGCAGACCGACCTTAGGCGAGCAGTTGCGCTGAAGGAGGGTGAGACAGTCGTCTTGTCATGGGTTGAATGGGCCTCGAAGGAAGCGCGCGACAAGGGCAATGAGGCCATCGCCGCAGATCCGCGACTCCGGCCCGATCCCGCCGAGGCTGACATCATGGATCCCAAGCGCATGATCTATGGCGGTTTCGTCCCTGTCGTCGATGTGCGCGCCTGATCGTGAGGATGGAATGACCAAGGCTACGCCCTTTCTCATGTTCCAGCACGGCAAGGCGGAAGCGGCGCTGGATTTCTATGTCGCGACCGTTCCCGGAAGCCGCATCGTCTCGGTCGAGCGGTTCGGCCCGGAAGGCCCCGGACCGGAGGACACCATATTGCGTGGTTACGCCGAGATCGCCGGCCAGACAGTCATGGTGCATGACAACTTCATCACGCATGGCTTCGATTTCACGCCGTCCTTCTCCTTCTCCTTCTTCCTCGACTGCGCCGACGAAGCGGAGATTGAACGGTTGTTCGCGATCCTCGGCGAGGGCGGCCAGACGTTGATGCCTCTCGACAATTACGGCTGGAGCCGCAGGTTCGGCTGGGTGTCCGATCGCTTCGGCGTCTCCTGGCAGGTCAACCTCCCATGAGCGATCCCGTGATCCTCACGCTCACGCGCGATTTCGCCGCGTCCGCGAGCCGGGTCTTCGATGCGTGGCTCAATCCCGCCGACGCGCGCCGCTTCCTGTTCGCAACGCCCGAGGGCGAGATGCAGCAGGTCGAGATCGATGCGCGCGTCGGCGGCGAAGCCCTGATCGTGGAGCGGCGTGCTCAGGTCGAGGCGCGGCATCGACTGCGTTTCGAAGTGATCGAGCGCCCGCATCGTCTTGTATTTCTGTTTTCTGCCGGTCCGTCGGATGACGACGCATGGACGCGCGTTTCGATCCACATCGTCGAGAGGCCAACAGGCTGCACGCTGACGCTCACACATGAGATGGATGCAGTGTGGGCCGAGCATGGCCCTCAGGCTCGCCAGGGCTGGACGATGATCCTCGATTCCCTCGCACGCATAACGGACAAGCCATGATCGACATCGCACGCATTGCGCCGGATACGATCCGGATGGAACGCCTGCTTGACGCGCCAGTCGAGACCGTCTGGCGCTGGCTCATCGAACCCGACCTGCGCAGGCAATGGTTCGCCGTGCATTCGCGCGCGCGCCGGCTGACGCCCG
>JBIQHO010000441.1:0-2460 GCA_044508545.1 Bradyrhizobiaceae bacterium
GAAATGCGCAGCCATGTCATGGTCGATGCCAGCGTCGGCCTGAAATCGCTCGATACGATCGCCGCCGTTCGTGAGCAATATCGCGATCTCATCAACATCCAGCTTGTCGCCTTCCCCCAGAGCGGGATCCTGACCTGTCCGGGAACGGCGGAGGTGCTCGACGCGGCGTTCGATCACGGCGCGGACGTGATCGGCGGCCTCGATCCCGCGTCGTTCGACCGCGATGTGAAGGGGCACCTCGACGTCGTTTTCGGGATCGCCGAAAAGCGCGGCGTACCCGTCGATTTTCACCTTCATGAACCGGATATGATGGGTGTTTTCTCGATCGAGGAGATCGCTGCACGCACCCGCGCGCTCGGCATGCGGGGCAAGGTTGCGATCAGCCATGCCTACGGTCTCGGCGATGTCCCCGCCGACACGGTCCGGCGCGTCGCCGACATTCTCGCCGAAGCCGGTGTCGCGATCATGACCAACGCACCCGGCGCCCGCGCCTTCCCGCCGGTGCTGGCGCTGTGCGAGGCCGGCGTTACGGTATTCTCCGGCAGCGACAACATCCGGGATAGCTGGTGGCCCTACGGCGACGGCGACATGCTCGGGCGCGCCATGATGATCGGATACCGTTCCGGATTTTTCACCGACGACGAGCTGGAAGCAGCGTTCGGTATCGTGACAGCCAACGGCGCCAGAGCGCTTGGCATTACAGATTACGGACTTGAAATCGGCGCACCCGCCAATTTCGTGGTGGTGAAGGCCGCACACGTTCCCGAAGCGGTGGTCGCGGTGCCGAAACCACGCACAGTCTACCGCCACGGCAAGTGCATCGTGCGTGACGGCGTGTTGCAAAGGTAATTGCTGCGTTAGCGCCATAACATCGCCAGCGCCACGTCTGCGGCCCGCGAACTCGGCGGTTGATCATCTGTCGCCATGATTGCATCGAGCCTGGCAAAAGCCTCGATCTGACGACGCCGCAGCGGTGTGTCGTCCAACACCTCACGCAGCCCCGCGGCAAGCCTATCCGGCACGCAATCCTTCTGAAGAAATTCGGGGATGACGTTTTCACCGATCACGAGGTTCGCAAGAATGACAGAGGAGACGCGGATCACGCGTTGCGCGATCCAGGCTTCGACCGCGCCTGCCCTGTAGGCGGCAATCATGGGAACCCCGGCAAGCGCCAGTTCCAGCGTAACCGTGCCCGATTTGGCGAGCGCGGCGCAAGCGATGCGGAAGGCGGCCCGCTTGTCATCTTCGCCAACCACGATTTGCGGCTGAAGCGGCCAGTTCGCGACGGCTGTTGTTATCTCGTCAACGAGGTGCGGCATCGTCGGCAAAATGACATCGATCTCGGGAATGCCCTGCTGCAGAATCCGGAGAGTCTCGCCGAAGACGGACATGTGATGGCGGATTTCGCTGCGACGGCTTCCCGGCAAGACCAGAAGCGCCGGCGGTGACGCATCGCGCCGCCGACGTTCCTGTGCGCCCGGCCGCAGCAGCCCGACCTGCTCGATCAGCGGATGCCCCACATAGGTGCAGGGCGGACCTCCGAGCCTGCGATATTCATCCGGCTCGAATGGCAGCAGCGCCAGCACGTGATCCACATAGCTTCGCATCGCCTTCGCCCGCCCGGGGCGCCAGGCCCACACCGTCGGCGAAACGTAATCCACGATCGGCATGGCAGGGTCGCGGGCGCGCACCCGCCGCGCAACGCGATGGGTGAAGTCAGGACTATCGATGATGACGAGCATGTCCGGCGCGGCTGCGATCACGGCATCGGCGGTCTCGCGAATTCGCCGCAGGATCATGGGAAGCTTTTTGACCACCGCGGCGAACCCCATGATCGAGAGTTCTTCAATCGGAAACAGCGACATCAGGCCATCGCGGGTCATGGTCTGACCGCCGACGCCCTCGAACCGCACGGAGTCACCGAGCCGCTGCCGCAGCGCTTTCATCAGGCTGGAGCCGAGGCGGTCGCCCGACTCCTCCGTCGCGATCAGAAATATCTTTCGGGAGTTATTCGTGGTTGTCTCGTCCGGCATCACGCGGAGAGTCCGACGACGAACAGACCCGACGCATCGGCCGCGTCGACCAGCGCCTGCGGTTCGGCCACGAGCGTGTCGCCGGCGACGACGGCGACGCCCGCAAGCCCGGCGGCAGACGCGTTCCCGATGGTGCGCGGGCCCAGCGCCGGCAGGTCGTAACGCAGATCCTGCCCCGCCTTTGGCATCTTCACCAGAACGCCGCGCGCGGTTTTAGCACGGATGCGGCCTTCCGAGCGGAGCTGGGCAACACGAGCCAGCAGCGCGTCCGTTCCCTCGATGCCTTCGACGCCCACCACATGACCATCGATCAGGACGACCGCCTGCCCGATATCAAACGGACTCAACGCACGCAGCACTTCCTGACCTTTCGCGATGTCGGCCAGCGCCGACTGGTCCGGCATTTTTCCGGTGAGGCATCCCACAG
>JBIQHO010000442.1:0-2451 GCA_044508545.1 Bradyrhizobiaceae bacterium
GATAACCAGCGTCCGCATCATCACCTGGAGGTAGATGTCGTCTCCGTATGCTCCCAGCTTGCCGTGTTCATCGAAGTCGAGCCCGGTCGCCCTGCGGAAATGCCTCGATGTCAACGTGCCGGCATTGTTGTCCAGGATTTTCCAGTAGCGCGGATCGGCCCAGCGTTCGTCGAACCCGATCAAACCGTTCATATCGGGAGAGACCTCCCTCGCCTTGCGCGCCGTATTGATAAACAGGGATCGGAAGCCCGGCATCTCCTGATTCAGTGCGCGTGCCGATTCGGCCTGCTGGCGCCCATTCATCTCCTGCATGTCGGCAAGCAAGGCAGCAGCCCGCGCGTCGGGGTCGGATGCGTCGCTTGTGCTGAAATGCTGGAGACTTCTGCCCAGTTCGCCATTGTCGATGCTCAACGAGATCATCGAGCCGATGGGAACAAGGTAGAGCAACGTGTAGACGGCCAGGGGCAGCACCAGCAGGATGACGGCTGCCAGCCGGCCGGCATTCGGATTCCGGATCGTCGCGCTCATCAAGACCAGCCTCCGGCTCTCCGACCCGTATGCCGGAGAGCGGTCTTTCGTGGAGGGTGCGGGGGCTTCCTACTGGGTGGACCAGCGGTTCCAGCGCTCAGTCAGCTCGTCCATATGGTCGACCCAGAAGGCGTCCGACATGAAGGCGGCGTCCTTGATGTTGTCTCCCGTAGGCAAATCCTTCTGGATGTCGGGAGGAAGCAGGGCCGCGGCCTTGGTGTTCGACGGGCCGTAAGGCATCAGGCTGGAGAATTTCGCCTGGTTGGCCGGGTCATTGATCGTCTTGAAGAACTCCGTCACATATTGCTTGTACGGCGAATTCGCGATGACCGCCCACACGTCCATGTTCACCAGATGGTTCTTCCAGACGAATTCCAGCGGCTTTCCCTCGCGCTTGGCCATAATGATGCGCCCATTATAGGTGGTGGAAAGAGCGACATTGTTGGTGGCCAGCCATTCGACCGGCTGCGATCCCGACTCCCAGTATTGGAGCAGATCCTTGATCTTGTCCCACTGGGCGAAGGCACGGTCCACGCCTTCTGGCGTGCCAAGCACTTCATACAGCTTGTCCGGCGCAACGCCGTCGCCAAGGAGCGCGAATTCGAGATTCATCACCGGCGTGTTGCGGGCGCCGCGCTTGCCCGGGAATTTTTCGCGGTCGAAGAAATCCTTCCAATCCTGCGGAGCCTGCGGGAACGCCTCGGTGTTGTATGCAAAGCCGTTGCCGATCACGACATTGCCGGACCCGCAAGGCTGCACGGCCTCGGGCAGCAGTCCGTCAGTGCCGATCGCCTGCCAATCGAGTTTCTCGAACAGGCCTTCGTCGCAACCGAGTTGCAGTTCGTTGCCGCCCGCGATGACGAAGTCCCAAGTGACGTTGCCCGTATCGGCCATCGCCTTGATTTCGGCGAGACCGCCGAGATAGGTGGTCTCGATCGGCTTGAGGCCGGTCTTTTGCGCGAATACGTTGAAATAGGCTTCGCGCTGGGCATCCTGATAATTGCCGCCCCAACCTGCAATGGTAACATCGCGCGCGCTGGCCGTACCGGCGGCACAGGTGATGGCGGCGCACGTGAACAGTATCTGGATCGCTTTCATGTTTCCTCCCGAAAGCCTTGGAACCCGACCCGACGAGAGCGCTCCTGCCGATCTGGATTTCCCGGCATATTTAACACTCTCCATATAAATATCACCGGTAATAAAATTATTGTCAATTATTTTTAATGGAGTTGCATTGCACATGCTTTCATTTAATAGAGATCAGAGATAGGGAGATTGCATGTCGGACGTGGCAACCGCACTCAGGGTCTTCGAGGCCGACAACGACACCAAGCTGGTCGGCGAGCGTCTAAGGCTGCGCCGGCAAATGCGCGGGCTTTCGCTGAAACAGGTGGCCGATCCCGCGGGTATTTCGGTCGGCATGCTGAGCCAAGTCGAACGCGGCCTGGCCACGCCGTCCATCAAGACGCTGAGGGCGATATGTGCGGCAATGGACATGCCGGTGAACTGGCTGTTCCATCGCGACGACAGCCAGGGAGACCTTGCGACGGAATACATCGTTCCAAGAGATGCCCGCCGCTCGCTGACCTATCATGACGGTGCCTTGACCAAGGAGCTTCTGACCCCGGACACACAACCGCAGATCCAAATGCTTCGATTTGTGCTGAAGCCGGGCTCCAATTCCGGTGAGGCTTACAACAATGCCGAAGGCGGCAAATGCGGCATCGTCCTTTCAGGAACACTCGGTCTCGAGCTCAACGGCACAGAATTCATCATCAACGAGGGCGACAGCTTCGCCTTTCCCGCGATCATCATCGCCATCCTCATCACCACGCTGTTCGGGCCGAGCGCGGTCAACGCCATGATCGCAGTGGGCATCTTCAACATCCCGGTGTTCGCGCGGGTGGCGCGCGGCGGCGCGCT
>JBIQHO010000443.1:0-2443 GCA_044508545.1 Bradyrhizobiaceae bacterium
GCCTGCTCGAACATGTCGCGGACGCGGCTCGCGCCGACGCCGACGAACATCTCGACGAAGTCGGAACCCGAAATGGTGAAGAATGGCACGTTGGCTTCGCCCGCGACGGCGCGCGCGATCAGCGTCTTACCAGTGCCGGGCGGGCCGACCAGCAGCACGCCGCGCGGAATGCGTCCGCCGAGCCGCTGGAACTTGCCGGGGTCGCGCAGGAACTCGACGATCTCCTGCAGGTCCTGCTTGGCCTCATCGACGCCCGCCACATCCTCGAAGGTGACGCGGCCGTGGGCCTCCGTCAGCATCTTGGCGCGCGACTTGCCGAACCCCATCGCCTTGCCGGCGCCGCCCTGCATCTGGCGCGACAGGAAAATCCACACGCCGATCAGCGCGATGAACGGCAGCCAGGAGACCAGCAGCGACACGAACCATGGCACGCTGTCGCCAGGCGGCTTCGCGGTGATCTGCACCTTGGCGTCATAGAGCTTTTTCACCAGCCCCGGATCGGTCGGCGCATAGGTCTGGAAAGCGGAGCCGTTGGTGAACGTGCCGTGAATTTCCGGTCCCTGGATCACGACATCGCGAACATTGTTCTGATCGACTTCCGTCAGCAACTGCGAGAACGAGATGTCCTGCGCGGTCGTGTGGTGGCCGGGATTCTGGAACAGCGTGAACAGCGCCAACAGGAGCAAGACAATGATGACCCAGAGGGCGAAGTTGCGCATATTGGCGTTCATCGATTTTCCTTCGAGGCCGCGCGGATCGCAGCCGGGTGTCCCTGTATCGACTCAATAGATAGGGGGTGCCGATACGGATACAATCTAGGCGCGGAGGGTGTCGCTGCCAAGGGAACCGCGGGGATCTTAATAAATAAACGTCGTGGACTGGAACAAGTTGACACAAGGCCGCAAGACCGCGCCGAATAGTTCGGACCCGGCCGGCCTCTGTTCCATCACCTCTTTGATCCGCTTCACCTTTCAATAGCCAAATCAATAGCCGCAGGCCGGGCCATGACTCCCTCGCTCCAGCGCATTTCAGCGTAGGGATGGAACCAGACGCACGGACGGCGCCATTCCGGCTCATCATGGCGCGGTGTTTTTCGGACAACGGTTAACGCCCGCGATGCGTCAGCGGGCTCGCCGCGGCGGCGCGCGCTCCACGCTGATCCGCTCGGCGGTGAGCGTCACCAGCGCTCCAGCCAAGGTCCTTCTCAGAAAAATACCGCGACCCTGACCGCCGCCGTCCGCGGTCGCGCGATCGAGCGCCAGCAGCAGGGTCTCGACCTTGCCCAATTCGGCCGGTCCCTCGCAGCCGACGCGATCGATCGCCCGCAGCAGCAATCGGACCTTGATCTCCGGGGCGAGGGACGCGAAGGCCCTTGCCTGAAAGCCCGGACTCTGCGCGGTGCGATCCTGCAACGCCAGATAGCGCTCGGCCCCGTCGACCAGAAGTTCCAGCGCGGCATTGGCCCGCGCCAGACGCGATGCCAGCCGCGCCAGATTTCGAGCGTCGCATCCTTCCTTCGCCAGCGCCGGCATCAGGGCGCGCAGCCGCGGACGCGTGAAGCCGACATCGCGATTGGTCGGATCCTCCGCATAGCCGATCCCGGCCTTGTCCAGCGTCGCAATCAGCCGCGATTTCGGCACATGCAGGAACGGGCGGGCCAGGATGAACCCGTCGCGCATCGTTTCGCGCGCCATCGCGGAGAGACCGGCGATGCCGCTGCCACGTGATATCCGCATCAAGACCGTCTCGGCCTGGTCGTCCAGGGTGTGTGCGGTCAGGACGTGGCTCGCGCCATGGGACCGCGCCGCCTTGAACAGCAGCGCATATCGCGCCTCGCGCGCGGCTGCGGGCAGCCCGGTCACCGGCTTCTCGCCGGTCCACCGCACGGTGCGGTGGGTCACCCCGAGAGAACTGGCGAGTTGCTTCACATTGCGCGCCTCGCGTGCCGCTTCGCGCCGCAGTCCATGATCGACGGTGACGGCGATCAGATCGGGACCACGCCTCATGGCCCGCCGCCAGCGCGCCGCGAGCCACATCAGCGCCATGGAATCGGGGCCGCCGGACACCGCTAAAACCAGCGCGCGGGCGGCCTTCCAGTGCACGAAGAACGGTTTGGCTTCCGTTGCCGAGATCGGCGAGGCGTCGTCCTCGATCATGCCGCCATATTTAGAGCCTTTGCACTGCTGATTCCATCAGAAGCGATAAAGCTCCGGATGCATCGGCAAAGCCTGCACCGTCGGGGCATGGGTGAACCTGGTCCCCGACGCTAGCTCCTCAGCACTTCACCCGCTTCTGCTCGCGGTCCACCGCCTGCTTCACGCCCGCCGAGGAGCGGGGATATTTGCGCGTGACCTCGCCGAGGGCGGCGCAGGCGGCCTCCTTCTCCTTCAGCGCGGCCAAGGACTGTCCGAGCCGCAGCAAGGCGTCGGCCGCTTTCGCCGAG
>JBIQHO010000444.1:0-2438 GCA_044508545.1 Bradyrhizobiaceae bacterium
TTCAAGGTCAATTTGCCGAACTACGGCGTGTTCGACGAAAAGCGCGTGTTCGCGCGCGGCGCGGTGGCGGGACCGCTGACGGTGCGCGGCGTGCGGCTCGGCGTGCCGATCTGCGAGGACATCTGGCTCGAAGAGTCGGACGACTACGAGGATATCGTCGAATGCCTGCACGAGACGGGGGCGGAAATCCTCGTCGTGCCGAACGGCTCGCCCTATGCGCGCGGCAAGGCGGATATGCGGCTGTCGGTGACGGTGGCGCGCGTCACCGAAAGCGAATTGCCGCTGGTCTATCTCAATCAGGTCGGCGGTCAGGACGAACTGGTGTTCGACGGCGCGTCGTTCGTGCTGAACGCCGATCGCTCGCTGGCCGCGCAGCTTCCCTCTTTCGAGGAAAGCGTCGTCACGCTGCAATGGACCAGGTCCGCGGCGGGTTGGCAGTGCGCGGGACCGGTGGCGTCTCAGCTTGAGGGAGATAAGGCCGACTATGCCGCGTGCGTGCTGGGCTTGCGCGACTATGTCCGGAAGAATGGATTTCCCGGCGTGCTGCTCGGGGTGTCCGGCGGCATCGACTCGGCCTTGTGCGCGGCGATCGCCGTCGATGCGCTCGGGGCGGAGCGCGTTCGCGGCGTCATGCTGCCGTTCCGCTTCACCCAACAGGTCTCTCTCGACGATGCCGCGAGTCTCGCAAAGGCGCTCGGCATTCGCTACGAGGTGCTGCCGATCGCGCCCGCGGTGAACGGCTTTGAGGAGATTCTCTCCGGCATGTTCGCAGGACTTCCGCGCGATATCACCGAAGAGAATTTGCAGTCGCGCGCGCGCGGCACGCTGTTGATGGCGATCTCCAACAAAACCGGCGCGATGGTGGTGACCACCGGCAACAAGTCGGAAATGTCGGTGGGCTATGCGACGCTGTACGGCGACATGAACGGCGGCTTCGACCCGATCAAGGACATCTACAAGACCGAGGTGTTCCGGCTCGCCGGTCTGCGCAACGCGTGGAAGCCGGACGGCGCGCTTGGGCCTGCGGGCGAGGTGATTCCCCCCGGCATCATCGCGCGGCCGCCGACGGCTGAGCTGCGCGAAAACCAGCTCGATCAGGATTCGCTGCCGCCCTATGAGCTGCTCGACGCCATTCTCGAGCGGCTGGTCGAGCGGGACGAGCCGCTGGCCTCGATCGTCGCGGAAGGATTCGACCGTGACGTGGTCGCGCGGATCGATCACTTGCTGAACGTTGCCGAATACAAGCGCCGGCAGGCGGCGCCCGGCGTCAAGGTTACGCGCAGGAATTTCGGCCGCGACCGCCGTTATCCCATCACCAACCGGTTTCGCGATTGCGGCAAGCCGTTGCCGAAGCCGGATGATGAACTCGTTTCCCGCGCGAGCCGAAGCTCCGCGGAAGCCTTCGAGGGCTGACGGCGTAAAAGACGCTACTGCGCGGGTATGAACGTCGGTCCGACCGATCGGATCGGCTTGTTGGCCGCCGGCGCGGACCCGGCAGGAACCGTGCTGGTTGTCGCGGGCGCGTTGGCTGGCGCTGCGGCTGCGTCCTTCTTTTGCGGGCCTTTGTTGCCGCCGGTCTGTGACGTCTTTTTCGCGCCGTCTTCGGTGACGATGATGTCGCCCTGCTGCGCTGCCGTGGCTTTATCGTCGAGTCCTTTCAGCGCCTCCGACCAGGTCTGGCCCGCAGCCTTGCATGAGCACGATGGATTGAATTCCTGACGGTACCGGAACGCGTTCGGAGACGACGAATAGGGCTGTCCGTTGATCGAGACGGCCTGATTCATGTCCTCGCCGGGATTGCGGTAGGCATAGAGGGTGGCGTCCGCTGCCGGACACAGGTTCTTGCAGGTGCGTTCGTCGTCGGCAAAACGGCTCGGCACGGTGGCGAACGAGATCGGGAAATAAAAGCCGTCGCATGAGCGCGCGCAGACGGTTCGATAGGTTCCGGACTGCACGCCGGTATCGGCCGGCGGAAGCTCCGCATTATCGATGTGCTCGGGCGCATTGCCGAACAGGTTATCGAAGAAATTGCCCTGGTTCCGCACCGCCGCGGCATATTGCGGGCCGCAATTGTTCTGCGCCAGCGCCATCAGCACGGAGCGGCGCTGGTTGTCGTGGTCCGGGCCGCCGATGCCGCTGCCGGCCCGCAGCCGCTCCAGGCTGGTGGTGATCTGCTCCAGATTGGTCCGCATCCGCTGGATCTGCTGGGTGACCGGCCCGCACTGCTGCGACTGGCCGTTGAACAGCGCAAAGAAGCCTGAACTGTCGCAGCCCATGCGTCTTGCCTGCGCGGTGACGCGCTCGAGTTCGGCCTGCTGCCGGCCCGCGGCATCCTCGTAGCGCCGGATCTGGCCGGCTCCCGCCGGCTCGGCTCCGCCGCGCTCGATGCATGCGAGTTGCGCCCCGAGCCGCGGGCAGACCGGATTGGCGCCTGGCGC
>JBIQHO010000445.1:0-2438 GCA_044508545.1 Bradyrhizobiaceae bacterium
GGCGATTTTCCGACCATCAAGCCCGGCCACATTCGCGCCGTGTTGTCGCCGCTGGACGACCCCAAGATTCCCATCGCCACTCTGGCCGCCGAAATCCGCACCGAGGAGGAGGCCACCAACCCCAACGTGGTCAAGGTGATCGGCTCCCCGCTCGGCGGCAACCGGCTGCGCGCGCTCTACTTCACCCGCGCCACCGCGCCTTACGGCGCGGGGCCGCGCTATCATCACATCGGCCTCTACGCCTATCGCCGCGAGGCGCTGGCCCGCTTCGTCGCGCTGCCGCCCTCAGCCCTCGAACAGCGCGAGAAGCTGGAGCAGCTGCGGGCGCTGGAGGCCGGGATGCGGATCGACGTCACCGTGGTGGACGAGGTGCCGCGCGGCGTCGATACGCCCGCCGATCTCGAAACCGCGCGCCGCATCCTGTCGAAGTGATGCGATGAAACTTTTCGATTCCACCTCTGGCAAAAGCCGCAGCGGCTGCTACAACGCGCCATGACCCAACCGAAGACCATTTCCTTTCAGGGCGAGATGGGCGCCAACTCCCACCTCGCCATCGTCGAGGCCTATCCCGACGCCAAGCCCTTGCCGTGCGCGACCTTCGAGGACGCGCTCGCCGCGATCTCCTCCGGCGAGGCCGATCTCGGCAGGATCCCGATCGAGAACTCGATCGCCGGCCGCGTCGCCGATATTCATTATCTGCTGCCGCGCTCCGATCTTTCCATTATCGGCGAATGGTTTCTGCCGATCCGTCATCAACTGATGGCGCCGCGTGGCGCGACGCTCGACGATATCAGGACGGTCGAAAGCCATGTGCAGGCGCTCGGCCAGTGCCGCAACGCCATCCGCAAGTTCGGCATCAAGCCGATCGTCGCCGCCGACACCGCAGGCTCCGCCCGCGCCGTCGCCGAACGCGGCGACAAAAGCTGCGCCGCGATCGCCTCGCGTCTCGCCGCCGAGATTTACGGCCTCGACATTCTCGCGCAGGACGTCGAGGACGAAAGCTACAACACCACGCGCTTCGTGGTGCTGGCGCGCGAGCCGCGCTGGGCCAAGCCGAACAACGGCCCCGTCGTCACCAGCTTCGTCTTCCGCGTGCGCAACCTGCCCGCCGCGCTCTACAAGGCGCTGGGCGGCTTCGCCACCAACGGCGTCAACATGACCAAGCTGGAAAGCTACATGGTGGACGGCAACTTCTTCGCGACGCAGTTCTTCGCCGACGTCGACGGCCATCCCGACGATCGCGGGCTGACCTTCGCGCTGGAGGAACTGAAGTTCTTCTCCAAGGAACTGCGCATCGTCGGCGTCTACCCCGCGCACCCCTTCCGCGCCACCTTCAGCGAAAGCAACGGCTGACTCAGGCGAAGCAGGAATCGCCCCGCGCCTGCGACCACGCCATCAATCCAGATATTTCAGAGGCCGGGAGGTCTTGAAGCATAGGACGATCAGAGGTCATTACCAACAGTGGGCGGAACGACTTTCATACATTACATATCGCGCATCGCCCACGAGACAAGCGAAACAATTACAACGTAAGCCGTAATATTTCTCTTGAAGAACAATATTATATCTCCATTTCCGGCTATTCTGACCAAATTCTAGTTGCCCACTAATTTGCAGGCAGTCCCATAAATCTCAAGATTTCGGCCATGATGGGAAACTTCCCAACGGCGAATTATCGGTTTGCCCGCGCGAAAACCGCCCGATTGGCTTATCTTCCGGCCAGCACTTTGGAAGCATCCGATCAGCCGGCCGACCGCGGCCGGACCAAACTGCGAAGCAGAGTTTGTTCCGTCATGAGCGTGAGCCTCCGTCCTTCCGAACCCGGTCCCGGTCCATCTCACCTGCCGTCGATCTCGTTCGAGTTCTTCCCGCCCAAGACCGAGGAGATGGAGCGCAACCTGTGGGACGTGATCGAACGGCTTGCCCCGCTCAATCCCAGCTTCGTCTCGGTGACCTACGGCGCCGGTGGTTCGACCCGTGAGCGCACCCACGCGACCATCGCGCGCATCCTCAAGGAAACCGACTTGGTCCCGGCGGCCCATCTCACCTGCGTCAACGCCCCGCGCGCCGCCATCGACGAGGTGGTCGCGCGCTATCACGACGTCGGCGTCCGCCACATCGTGGCGCTGCGCGGCGACCCGACCACCGGCATCGGCACGCCCTACGTCGCCCATCCCGACGGCTACCAGACCTCTGCCGAACTCGTCGCCAGCATCCGCAAGCGCTATCCCGATATCGAGGTGACCGTATCGGCCTATCCCGAGAAGCATCCCGAGAGCCGCGATTTCGACGCCGATCTCGACATGCTGCAAGCCAAGGTGGACGCCGGCGCGACCCGCGCCATCACCCAGGTCTTCTTCGACAACGAGCTTTACTTGCGCTACCTCGACCGCGCGCGGGCGCGCGGCATCGATATCCCGATTCTTCGGGGCATCATG
>JBIQHO010000446.1:0-2435 GCA_044508545.1 Bradyrhizobiaceae bacterium
ATCGACGCTGGATTCGGGGTGCTCAGTGGCGGACGTGGGCATGTGCGGGCTCCGATCGGGGACCTGGGACGTTTCGTCCTTCGACGACAGCAACCCACAATGTCATTGTCAGGCATGGCCGTCCACAGGACAGGCGGAGCCGGACGCGCGCGCCCCGCCACGACGGGGCATCCATAACGAAAGTCGTCCGATTTGCCACGGATTGCGTTTTGTGATGAGAGACGTATTCAGTCTTGACCCTTTGCTTGCGGCAACCGGCGGCGCCAGCAACGTCTTTCGTCTTCCATCCGAGCCGCCCGAATGACCGAATCGCGCCAAACCTGTTTCATTGCAAACGATCGGCGATTCTTTTTCGGGCAGGTCCGCCCGGCGATTCAGGCTGCGGCGGCGTGCGGCGAAACGTTCCGGATTGAAAGACGGCATTATCAGGATTGACATGATGATACTTGTGACCGGCGGTTTGGGTTTTATCGGATCGCACGCCTGCGTCTCGCTTTTGAACGCCGGCTACGATGTCGTCATTCTCGACGATCTCTCCAACAGTTCGCCCGACGTGCTCGATCGCATCGAGACGGTCGCGGGGCGCAGGCCCCCTTTCGTGCAGATGTCGATCCGTGATGAAGACAGGCTCGCGGACGTCTTCGCGCGTCACCGCATCAGCGCGGTGATGCACTTCGCGGCCTTCAAGGCCGTCGCCGAATCGATCCAGATGCCGCTCGCCTATTACGGCAACAATATCGGCGGCACGCTGGCGCTGTTGTCGTCGATGCAGGCGGCCGGCGTTCGCTCGTTCGTGTTCTCGTCCTCGGCGACGGTTTACGGATCGCCGGCGACGCTGCCGATCCGCGAGGACTTTCCGCGCTCCGCGATCAATCCCTACGGGCGCTCGAAGCTGATGATCGAGGACATCCTGACCGACCTCGCGGCCGCGGACCCGTCGTGGCGGATCGCCAACCTGCGCTATTTCAATCCGGTCGGCGCGCATGAGAGCGGTCTTCTGGGCGAGCAGCCGCGCGGCACCCCGAACAACCTGATGCCGTATCTGTTGCAGGTCGCGGCCGGGCAGCGCGTGCGGCTGGATATTTTCGGCGACGATTATCCGACAAAGGACGGAAGCTGCGTGCGCGATTTCATTCACGTCGTCGATCTCGCCGAAGGGCACGTCGCCGCCGTCCGCTACCTTGAGGATCACGCCGGCATGACCTCGTTCAACCTGGGCGTCGGCCGCGGCGTTTCGGTGTTCGAACTGTGCGCGGCATTCGAGCAGAGCACCGGACAGCCGTTGCCGCGCCGCGTCGTCGGGCGCCGCCCCGGTGACGTTGCCGAATGCTGGGCCGACGCCGGCAAGGCGCGCACTGAGCTGCACTGGCAGGCGACGCGGGACGTCGCGGCGATGTGCCAGGACGCCTGGCGGTGGCAGCGCTATCTGTCGAGCCGGAACAGGGACTAAAGCATGATTTGCCGAGGTTGAATCGGAAATCGTCGCCCTGACGCATCATTGCGCGAGCCGTGGCCTCGAAGGGCGATGACCGCCATCCTTCGATCCTCGCGGCTTTACCGCTCACACCTCAGAGCCTGCTGACCGGAAACGAAGCGTCATCGTCCGCCAGCGGGTCCGCGCAAGCGCGGCCCCAAGCGCGGCCCGATGGCAGGCTCCGGCGGACGATCCAGTCATCCGGGCGGGCGCAAATGGGAAAATCTGACCGATATGGGATACTGGATGCTCCGCCTTCGCGGAGCATGACGGTTTTCGTGTTGTCACCACCAAAGCAAATTTCCGGTCAGGCACCCAGGATAACAGCCCGCGCTTCAATTCAAGCCGATCACGCTCCAGATCCCGCCGTTCAGTGGTTCACCGGGCTTCCGGCGGCTCTCGTTCTCTCAACGTGAGGTCGCGGCGGCGAGCGTCATTGCAGCGGGGGATCGCCGCTGCTGGTGCGCTTCTTGGCGAGATCCATCTCGGTGACGGCGATGAGAATCTCGGCGCGGGTCTTGAGATCGGGGGCTTCCAGCATCGCCTGCTTCTCGGCCGGCCCGTAAGGCGACATCATCGCCAGCGCGTTGACCAGCGCCTCGTTGGGCGCCTTCTCGATGCCGTCCCAATCGACCTGAAGGTGGTTGGCCTTGAGAAACGCCGACAGCACTTCCAGCAGCCTCGCCCGATCGACGTCCGCCTCGCCCTTGCGCGCGGTGAAGTCATCGACATAGGGGAAGAAATCGACCCTGCACTGACGGTACGGCGTCAGCACGGTCAGTTCCTCCACCACGCGGAAGCGCGACACGCCGGTGAGTTCGAGGATGTAGCGGCCGTCGCCGGATTCCGCCAGCTGGGTGATGCGGCCGACGCAGCCGACCCGGGACAGCGCCGGGCGCTCGGCATCCGTGGTGTGTGCGGCATCGGGCTGGATCATGCCGATCAGGCGGTGGCCGTCGCG
>JBIQHO010000447.1:0-2430 GCA_044508545.1 Bradyrhizobiaceae bacterium
GGAAGCCTGCCTGTTCGCCGAGCGGCTGCGTTCGAAGGAAGCGATCGCCGCGTTTCAGGCGTTTTTCGCGCGCAAGAAGGAATGAAAGCCGAGCCGGCAAGACGCCGACACCGCCGCCCCCCCCCGATCCGGCCGAGCGGGATTTCGATACCTTTCGGAACCTCGCATAACCCGGTAGATTGACCTGTCGCTGTCGCGCGCGGTGCCCGTGCGGCGGTCAGGATATGGCATGACAACGCTCGTTCTCACCCATCCCGCCAGTCTCGATCATTTGACGCCTCCCGGCCATCCGGAGCGACCGGATCGGATTCGCGTCATCGACGAGGTGCTGGCCGAGGATCGTTTCAAGCACCTGGCGCGGGGCGAGGCGCCGAAAGGATCGCTGGATTCGGTCGCGCTCTGTCACAGCGAGCACTATATCGCAGAGCTCCGGCATAGGTCGCCATCGGATGGTCTGATCTATCTCGACGGCGACACCTCGATGTCGCCGGGGACATGGGAGGCCGTCATGCGCGGCGTCGGCGGCGCGGTCGCAGCGACCGAAGCAGTCATCGCCGGCCGCGCCAGCAACGCATTCGTGGCCACGCGCCCGCCCGGACATCATGCCGAGGCCAGCCGGGCGATGGGCTTCTGCTTTTTCGACCAGGCGGCGATCGCAGCGCGCCACGCCCAGCGCAAGCACGGGATTGACCGCGTGGCCGTGGTCGATTTCGACGTGCATCACGGCAACGGCACGCAGGACATCTTCTGGGCCGATCGAACGGTGATGTATTGCTCGACCCATCAGATGCCGCTGTTTCCCTACAGCGGCGCGACCGACGAACGCGGCGACCACGACACCGTCGTCAATGCGCCGCTGGCGGCGGGCGATGGCGGGGTCAAATTCCGTTCCGCGTTCGAGAACCTGATCCTGCCGCGCGTTCAGACTTTCGCGCCCGAACTCCTCATCATTTCCGCCGGCTTCGACGCCCACAGGCGCGATCCACTGGCAAGTCTCAATCTGGAGGCGAGCGATTTCGGATGGGTGACGCGCAAATTGATGGACGTCGCCGATTCGACCGCGGACGGCCGAATTGTCTCGGTGCTCGAGGGCGGCTATGATCTGCAAGGCTTGCGGGAATCGGCGGCCGCGCACGTCGCCGCATTGATGGGTGCGTGACATTCTGCCGCGCAGGAACCTCTCTCGTAACCTGCAAGCATCGATTTCGGAAAACGCCAGATGGACGAAAATACCCTCGCCAATACACTTGCCGACGTGAAGAGGCTGTCCTTCGAGCATGCCATCGCGGAGCTTGAATCCATCGTCAAGCGCCTGGAAGACGGCAAGGTCCCGCTCGAGGAATCGGTCGTGATCTACGAACGCGGCGAAGCGCTGAAGCGGCGCTGCGAGGAATTGCTGCGCCAGGCCGAAGCGCGGGTGGAGAAAATCACCACGGACGCGTCCGGCCGCGCCACGGGGACGGAACCGCTGGATGTGCAGTAGGGAACTCCGCGCCTGAATGTTCCATCGACAGAGGCGGATCCTGAACCCGCGAGGGCCGAAACATTAATTCAAATTAAGTGTCCTTGAACTAATTATTCCTGATTATCGTGCCTGTCGCGGTTCCGCAGGGCTGCAACTTCAGCCCCTCGGCGGCGTTAGCTTTCCACTTTCCGGCAGGCCGGGTTGCGACATTGAACCTTCGGCAGGGCCAGCCCAACCTAAAGGCTCCCCGTTGGCTTTGGCCACAGGTTTGGTGTAATGCTTTTCGAACTGCGCGCTGCAGAACCTGCTCCGCGACCGGCGCTGAAGCGGGTAAGTGCCTTAAGCAGCTCACAAAAAAACGATTGGAATCGGTGATACGATAAAAGTGACGTTGACTACAGTTCTCGGCCGGAGCGTCAGCCAAACTTCAAGCGTGTCGGCGCCGGAAGTTTCGCGACCTTGGGAACATCTGTTGCGCGACGGCGCCGCTGTCCTATCTCCGTCTGAGGCTCCCGGACATACAAAATTGGAATGCCGCAGTGACTGATTTCAGTAAGACCCCGCTTCTGGATACCATCCGCACCCCCGCCGACTTGCGCAAGCTCAAGTTGGAGCAGATCCGGCAGGTCGCGGACGAGTTGCGCCAGGAGACCATCGACGCGGTATCGGTGACGGGAGGACATTTCGGCGCCGGCCTCGGGGTGGTCGAACTGACCACCGCAATCCACTACATCTTCGATACTCCGCGCGACCGGCTGATCTGGGACGTCGGCCATCAGGCCTATCCGCACAAGATCCTGACCGGCCGCCGCGACCGCATCCGCACGCTGCGTACCGGCGGCGGACTGTCCGGATTTACCAAGCGCACCGAGAGCGACTACGATCCGTTCGGCGCCGCGCACTCCTCGACCTCGATCTCGGCCAGCCTCGGCATGGCGGTGGCGCGCGATCTCTCCGGGGCTAAG
>JBIQHO010000448.1:0-2426 GCA_044508545.1 Bradyrhizobiaceae bacterium
CATTGATCCATGAGAATTGCCGACGCCGCCAATGCGGGCCGTTGCGGATGGTGGTGGCGATGACGGTGGATTGCAGGCGCGCGAGCGCGGCCTTCAGCAAGACGTATTGACGATTGCCGGTCGGCCGCCCGATGGCGCGCAACAGATGGTAGGGCGTGAAGCGGAAGAACCGCGACGTGGCGAGGCCGTTGTTCTCGGCCGCCACGATCTGCGAGGCCGCCCATATCAGCACGTCGGCGTCCCATATCGTCGCCATGCCGTGTTCGGGCATCCCGAGCACTTGCACTTCCACGTCGGCGGTCTTGTAGAGAATCGGCCTGGTGCGCGGTGTCTTCGCCAGCGAGAAGAAGGGTCGTTCCATCAAGTCGCGCTGGTCGCGCGGCGGCGCATCGCCGGTCGCGATCACGAAGGGGTCGAGGCGGCTGCGCTCGCTGGCGGGTTCCCGGTGTTTGTCTTGGCTCTCGCGCGGCATTCAGCGTTCACCCCGTTCTCGCGGGGTCAGCGGGCGCGCGGGAAAGACCGTGCCGGCGTTCTTGTCGCGCGTGGATTTGCGCTTGCCGATCGCGGTCCAGGCGTGCAGATCGGCGACGGTGTAGAGGACACGGCCGCCGACCTTGCGATAGGTCGGGCCGGTCCCGTAGGTGCGATGCTTTTCGAGCGTGCGGATGGAAATGCCGAGGAAGCGCGCGGCCTCCTGTGTGCGCAACATGCGCGGCGGCAAATCGGCATTGCGGCCGATGGCCATAAAATCACCTCTGGTTCGCCTGTTGATGTGACCGCCGGAAACTTCGGCGGGCTGTGGCGAACCATGGCGGGCGATCGGCGGCGTGTAGCGTGCCGCATTTGCGCTTACGCGCCGGCGGCACCCCCCTTTCCCGTTTCAAGGCAAATGCTGTCGTCGGAGGGGCATTTGCCGCCCGAGATCAGATAGGCGGAGACATTCCGCGTCGTTTTGGCTAATACTGAACGCGGAGCAGACGCGCTGCTCTGGGGCGTCGAAACCCCTCACGAATGGCTGGTGCTGGCCAGAACGGCACCACTCCTTGACCTTATGGTCGGGGAGCCCATGGCGCATGTCCAGGGCTACCCGCCTAAAGGCCACGGGGCCGTTTCGTGACGGTTTCGAACTCCCCGATCACCAAGAGTCAGAGAGCATCGTTTGCGGGGGCGGACCGCAGACAATCCCTCTCGGACGGGGAGCGATCATATCAATGCCTGTTGAACTTGATCCAGACGTGGCCGACGAAGCGCCAGACGGGCCGACGATTACGCCCTACGACGAACAGCACCATGTGACCTACATGCGCCTGCTGGATGCCAGCCGCAACAAGGCGGATTGGGCCAAGGTTGCTCACGTCGTCCTGCACCGAGATCCAGTAAACGACGAAGCACGCACGCGCCGATGCTGGGAAAGTCATCTCGCCCGCGCGCGATGGCTGTCGAAAGCTGGTTATCGGAAGATACTGGAGCAGGCAGTTCGAAAAAGCTTATAAATTGGCGCTCAGCACGGCTTGATCGGATAGTGCAGCAACAGCCGATAGCCGCCCCTCATCATTTTCAGGCCGTTTCTGACAAGCCGGCGAACCTGACTTTTGCGTGGGTCGCTTTCCCAATCCTCTTTCGATCCATGGAAGCCGAGCAGGATTTCGGCGATGCTGCGGTAGCTCTCGCCGCGCTGGCTCGCGTCGAGCGCGCGCAGCGACTGAATATGAAAGCGCCGGAACTGCGCCGGTATGGCGCGGAAATCGCGACCGGGCGGACGGCCGCTGAGCGCGCGGCGAAGCCTCTGGGCGGCATGACAGCGCAGATCGTGAAAAGCGTCCATCACATCGAATGATCCGTAGAGTGTCGGCACATCGGGGGCGGCGTTGCGAAGCCAGAATTGGTGCGTGACGCCATCGACCTGCCAGATGCCGTGCCAGCCGTCCGCGGCATGGCGAAGATCGACACCATCGAGACGGGCAAGCGTCACGATGGGCTCGGTCGCGCCGGCGCGGTGTTCGGCGGGCTTCAGCTCCACGGCTCGCGGCTGGAGCGAAGGAATCCAGAACAGCGCTTGCCTATCGGGTTCGTTTTCGGGGTCGCAGGGGAAATCGCAACCCCCAGCGCTTGGAAAACTCGTCCAGGCGCTCCGTCGAAAGGTTTTTGATGTTGGCTATGTTCTCAAAGGCGCGATGATAGTCGTCGTCGCGTCGGAGATATTCCCAGGCGAAGCCGGCGGCGGGAATGTGTTCAGTGTACTCATACGCCGCAGGCGAGCGCCAATCGATGCTTCTAAGCATGGCGTCACCCCACTATTCCGGGCAACACGACACCCGGATAGCGAGCTTTCCCGATGCAAGCCGAGAGGAGTAGCAGGCGGATTCCGATACGTTGAGCGGTGCCGCCGATCGTTATTGATTACTTCATTCTTAACATTGCTGCCG
>JBIQHO010000449.1:0-2417 GCA_044508545.1 Bradyrhizobiaceae bacterium
GTTCACCCGCTCGTCGCCTGCCAAGGCCCGGAATTTCGACCCGCTGGCGGGATGCTCCAGCATCCATGTCATGTCGCCGGTGCCGCGCGGAAGCAGGATTTCCTGCGAGACAAGCGACTCGCCCGCGAACTCGGCATCCGGCATATCTGCGTTCGCCATTGCGACCGCATCGCCAAACAGCACGTTCGCCTGGTTGCGATCCTTGGCGATCGCATAGCACTCGGCGCGCGGGATACCGCAGAAGGCCATCTTGTAGAGGCCGATTGCCGCCGCGACAGGCGACTTGATCTGACCTTTGCCAGCCTCCACCCAGGCGGTGCGGAACCGCAATCGACCATCGGCACGATGCCAGCCGAACAGCGAGCCAACGACGAATGTCGTGTAGCTCGGCAGGTTGAACCGCTCGCCGGCCTTGGCCCCAGCGGTCACGGTCAGCATGGCCGGGAAGAACCGGAGCGCCTTGGCCGCCGCTTCCGGCTTCCAGATCAGGCCGCGTTCGTGGCCGCGCTCCAGATCATCGAGATGTCGGCGACATGCCCGGATTGCCAATTCGCCCGAGACGACCCGACCTTCGACGACATCACGAGCCCAGGCGGTTGCCGGATCATCCGGTCTTGCCAAGGAATTCATCTGCCGCACGAGCTCGCCGTCCATTCCGCTTTACTGCGACCAGCTTGCCGCGCCGAGTCGGCGACAGGCCGAGTTCCGCCTCCGCAGTGGCGATAGCTTCCGAACTCTGCTTGAGCACCGTCCAGTAAGCCGAATGCGACGGAACTTTCGTCCGCTTCGCCGGGACGACCGCGCCCTGCTCGATAACCGTATCTGCTGCACGGTCGTAGATCAGACGAAAGATCACCAGCCGCTTGATTGCGTGGCCATTCGCCACGGTGAGAGCATTCGCCGCTTTCAGTTCGTTGACCACCGAACCCCATTGCTCATGAGCACAGGCCGCGTCAGACGGGTCAGAGAAAGTCAGTGCCCAGTCGGGCTCCGGCGGCACGCCGGCTCCGCCATCAATTGCTGTCAAACCAGTCATGGGGCAAAACTCCCCCTTTGGAAAATTCTTGCCGCTGCGAACGATGGCCCCGGACGGTCCCACCCCCGGATCGCTCCAGCGATTGACCCTCCCCCTCCCGCATCGCACCAATCGCCTTCGCAGATGCGAAATCGATCATAGGGCGAAGCGATGGCCCGACCGACGCGCTCCCGCCTCGATACTCGCCTCTGTCTCGGCGACACGGGCATCGACGTCTTCGGTCTCGCGGACGATGTCGTCCGTCGCCCTGCCGAGATAGTCCAGCACCTTCGGGTAGCGACGGAAGGCGTCTTCGACCGCCTCATCGAACGTCATCATCCTAGCCTCCCGGGCAAGGCTGCCGTCCTCCATGCGGCGACGGCGGTTGGACACGTGCTTGGCTTCCGCCTTCCGCCCCCACCATGCTCCATTGCCGCGTTTGGGGCCGGCGTGCTCTGTCTTCATGCTCTGTGCCATGGGTGGTTCGGGTCCAGCGGATGCCCGGTCACATCGGAGCCCTTAACGATCAGCTTGCCGTCCTGCCTGCGCTTGCCCGAGGCGAGTTCCTTCACCTGTCGGTCGTGGTTGCCGCAGAGGGTGCGGAGGTTGGCCAGCACGTCGGCTGCGGTCGGATAGTCGACATTCGGCCGCGTCCGGATGTGGTCGCAGGTCAGGCGATATGTCGGCGTCTGGCAGCCCACTACAGTGCAGTGCCAGCCGTCCCGTTCGTGGCAGGCGCGCTTCAGCGCAGCCCAGTGCGGCGTGCAGTAGTAGTTGTTTCTGGCCATAACCTGGTTGGCTATGAACTAGTCGGAGCAAAGTAAGGGCAAATTAACTTTCGCCTGGGGAGAATGATCAGCGGCAGACAAGGTTCAGAATGCCCGTCGAATTGCTGTAACGACTACGCGCTTTGTTTGATTGGGCGCAATTCGCGCCCGGAGCGTTTCCTGTAGAGCCAAGGTGGCAGAGGGGACCGCGCTATGACCGATTTTCGTAAACGCTATTCATGTGTACAGGCCGATGACGGCTTGTGGACAGTGATCGACGCACGAACAGGGCGCGCCGCGTCATTGGCAGGCAAGGAATTGTCCGGCAAGCCTCAGCAACGAGCCGAAGCGGCCCGTGACGTGCTGAACAATATCCATGAAAGCAGAGCCTATAGTGCCCAGGCTGACGACCTTCGACCGCATGGTGTCGTTCATGGTCGCTCAAAACAGGGGCAGGAGCGGTAATCCACCTTCTTTGGATTTGTCATGGTATTCGACCGTGGTGTTCAGCTTTTGAGCATGCATGGTCTCGGAATAGGTGGCAGGCTTCTGTTGCCGAGCGCCTGCCGGGCTCCGCGTCAGGCCGCTACGCGACGATCAGCGAGGGGAACGTTGTCGTTGACCCTTTGGTTTTG
>JBIQHO010000450.1:0-2410 GCA_044508545.1 Bradyrhizobiaceae bacterium
GATATGTCGGGCCCGACGTCGAACAGATCGTTCTCGATCTCGTGGAGGTCGCGATCAACCAGACCCGCGAGCGCAAGCGCAAGGACGTTCAGGCGCGCGCGCAGCTCGCCGCGGAGGAACGCGTGCTCGATGCGCTGGTCGGCGCGAATTCCAGCGCCGCCACGCGGGATTCGTTTCGCAAGAAGCTGCGGGCCGGCGAACTCAACGACAAGGAAATCGAAGTCGAAACGCAATCTTCCGGCGGAGCGCCGATGTTCGAGATCCCGGGGATGCCCGGCGCGCAGGTCGGCGCGATCTCGATCGGCGATATCTTCGGCAAGATGGGCGGACGAACCAAGACCCGCCGGCTGACCGTTGAGGATTCGCATGAGATCCTGGTCAACGAGGAATCCGACAAGCTGCTCGATACCGATCAGCTCACGCAGGAGGCGATCGCCGCGGTCGAGAACAACGGCATCGTGTTTCTCGACGAGATCGACAAGATCTGCGTGCGTGACGGCCGCAGCGGCGGCGACGTGTCGCGCGAGGGCGTGCAGCGCGACCTGCTGCCGCTGATCGAGGGAACGACGGTCTCCACCAAGCACGGCGCGGTCAAGACCGACCACATCCTGTTCATCGCGTCAGGCGCGTTTCACATTGCCAAGCCGTCGGACCTGCTGCCCGAATTGCAGGGCCGGCTGCCGATCCGCGTCGAACTGGACGCTCTGACCCGCGACGACATGCGGCGCATCCTGACCGAACCGGAGGCCTCGCTTCTGAAGCAGTATATCGCCTTGATGCAGACCGAAGGCGTCGCGCTCGACTTCTCCGACGACGCCATCGATGCGCTTGCGGATATCGCGGTCGCGGTGAATTCCACCGTCGAGAATATCGGCGCGCGACGCTTGCAGACGGTGATGGAGCGCGTGCTCGACGATGTTTCGTTCTCAGCGCCCGATCGAAATGGAGAGACGGTCCGCATCGACGCCGCATACGTTCAGAAACACGTCGGCGACCTGGCGAAGAATGCCGATCTGAGCAGATTCATTCTCTAGAGCCTTTCCGCTTCTGATGGAATCAGAAGCGGGGCTCTATGATTTTGACGCGTTTTCTTGACGCGAACCGGATTCCACGTCGCTCGAAAACGCTATAAAGTCTGTTCAACTGTGTTGAATCACACTTGTCGCTTCTCTTTTTGTTTGAGCATGATCTTTTCCGAAAGCCGGTTTTCATTTTCCGGGATCACGCTCCAAAACCCGGCGCGTGTCGCAAGCGGACGTAAAGCGCACCCTCGCCGCCATGGCCGATATGCGCCTCGTCGAAGCCGGCGACCAGCGAGCGGAATTCCGGCAGCGCGAGCCATTGCGGGACCTGCCGGCGAAGCACGCCGCGTCCGGAATCCGGATCCGCCGCGCGACCCTTGCCGGTGATGACAAGCACGAAGGTCAGACCATCGCTTGAGGCGTTCTGCAGAAAACGCAGCAGGACACGATGCGCCCGCGTCTGCGTCATGCCATGCAGGTCGATCCGGGCGTCGATGTCTTTGCGTCCCCGCGACAGTTGCGATCGCTCGCGTCGGGTGAGCGATACGGGCGGCGGAGCTTTTGTCCTTCTGACTTTGGCGACGTCGGGCGACGTCGGCTTAGGCGCTGGAGCGGACGGCGCCGCGATGCCTGCTGCCTCCCGCAACGCCACGGAAGCTCCCGTCGACCGGGAGCGTTTGCGCAACGGCTTGGCCTGGCCGGCGACGCTCTCCCACAACTGACGTTCATCATCTGTAAGAACGCGCGGGCGACGCGGTCTCGCGAAGGTGTCCGGCGACGGGCGCTTCATCGTGTCGGGCTGTGCCAGCGCCGGCGGTGGTGACGCCGCGGATGACGATCGGACCTGACTTCGGACCCGACGTCGGGCCGCATCACCGGAGGCGGAGCGGCTTCCGAGGACTCGGCTTTAGCCGCCGGCACGGCAGCAGTCGCAGCCGGCTTGCCGGCGGGAGCCACGGACGAGGATACGGACTTTTGCGGGGCAGTCTTGTGGCCGTCCGGCTTTTGATGCTTCGGCGGAAACAGCTTTGCGATCCTTGCCGAGGGCCTTTTTTCGGGAAGCGGCATGGTTCTGCCGCTCACCGCGGGATCGAGGCTGCTCGGGACAAGCATCACGAAATGCATATTGTGGCGCAGGCGGCCAGAGATGCGGCCGGCTTCCGAACCCGCTCCGAAATAAAGGTCGGCGCGAGCCGGGCCGACGATTGCCGAGCCGGTATCCTGCGCGATCATCAGCCGATGGAACGGGGTTTTCGCCTGTTCGGATTCGATCGGCAATTCCCCTTCGATAAAGAACGGGGTGCCATAGACGTGCAGCGATTTATCGACCGCGATCGAGCGGCCGGGCGCCAGCGGCACGCCCTGCGCCCCGACCGCCTCATCGTTGT
>JBIQHO010000451.1:0-2410 GCA_044508545.1 Bradyrhizobiaceae bacterium
CGTCGACGAGGTCGACTCGATCCTGATCGACGAAGCGCGCACGCCGCTGATCATTTCCGGCCCGCTCGACGACCGCTCCGAATTCTACAACACCATTGACACCTTCATGCCGAGCCTGGAGAAGGTGACTGACTACGAGGTCGACGAAAAGCAGCGCGCGGTGACGCTCACCGAAGCCGGCATGGAGAAGATCGAGACGCTGCTGCGCGAGGCCGGCCAGCTCAAGGGCGATTCGCTCTATGACGTCGAGAACGTCTCCGTCGTTCACCACATCAACCAGGCGCTGCGCGCCCACTCGCTGTTCACCCGCGACAAGGACTACATCGTCCGTGACGGCGAGGTTATCATCATCGACGAGTTTACCGGCCGCATGATGCCGGGCCGCCGCTATTCGGAAGGCCTGCACCAGGCGCTGGAGGCGAAAGAGCACCAGCCGGTGCAGCCGGAGAACCAGACGCTCGCCTCGATCACCTTCCAGAATTACTTCCGGATGTACAAGAAGCTTTCGGGCATGACCGGTACCGCGGCGACGGAAGCCGACGAACTGGCCGACATCTACAAGCTCGAGGTCGTCGAGATCCCGACCAACCTGCCGATCGCGCGCCTCGACGAGGACGACGAGGTCTACCGGACCCAGAACGAGAAGTACGCCGCGATCCTGGCCGAGGTCGAGCGCGCCAACGCGCGGATGCAGCCGGTGCTGGTCGGCACCGCCTCGATCGAGAAATCGGAAGTGCTCGCCGATTATCTGAAGAAGCACGGCTACAAGCAGATCGACTTCACCGATCCGAAGTCGATGCGGAAGCTGTATGCGGCGGCTCGCGCCGGCAAGCCGGCCAAGCTGTTCGCGGTGCTCAATGCCCGCTTCCACGAGCAGGAAGCCTACATCGTCGCCGAGGCCGGCGTGCCCGGCGCCATCACCATCGCGACCAACATGGCCGGCCGCGGCACCGACATCAAGCTCGGCGGCTCGCTGGAGATGCGCGCCCAGTTCGAGACCGCCGACATCGCCGACGAGGCCGGGAAAGCCGCGAAGATCGCGGAAATCAAGGCCGATATCGAACGCTTCCGCGACACGGTGCTCAAGGCCGAGGAGGTCGTCGAGATCGAGCCGGCCAAGGGTTCGAAGCCGGCCAAGACCATGACCCGGCCCGGCGGGCTCTACATCATCGGCTCCGAACGCCATGAGTCGCGCCGCATCGACAACCAGTTGCGCGGCCGTTCCGGCCGTCAGGGCGATCCGGGCCGCTCGAAATTCTTCCTGTCGCTGGAAGACGACCTGATGCGGATCTTCGGATCGGACCGGCTCGACACCATGCTGCAGCGGCTCGGCCTCAAGGAAGGCGAGGCGATCACCCATCCCTGGATCAACAAGGCGCTGGAGAAGGCGCAGCAGAAGGTCGAGGCGCGCAACTTCGACATCCGCAAGAACCTGCTGAAATACGACGACGTGCAGAACGACCAGCGCAAGGTGATCTTCGAGCAGCGCGTCGATCTGATGCAGAACGACAGCGTCGCGGAAACCGTCGCCGACATGCGTCATGCGTTCGTCGAGGACCTCGTCGCCAAGCACGTACCGGAAAACCAGTATGCCGAGCAGTGGGACGTCGCCGGGCTGAAGGATGAGCTGAAGCGCGTGCTCGACATCGATCTGCCGGTCGACGAATGGGCCGCGGAAGAGGGCATCGCCGACGAGGAGTTGCTGTCGCGCATCGAAAGCCGGGTCGACGAGCACATGGCGGCCAAGGTCGCGCAATGGGGCCCCGACGTCATGCGTTACGTCGAGAAGACCATCCTCTTGCAGACGCTCGACCATCTCTGGCGCGAGCATCTGGTGATGCTCGATCATCTGCGCCAGGTCATCGGCCTGCGCGGCTATGGCCAGCGCGATCCGCTTCAGGAATACAAGTCGGAAGCCTTCTCCCTGTTCGAGTCGCTGATTGCCCATCTGCGCGAGGCGGTGACGGGGCAGTTGATGCGCGTCGAGATCGTGCCGCCGGAGGAAGAGCAGCAGGTGCTGCCCGCGATGGAAGTCCACAAGCTCGATCCCAATACGGGCGAGGACGAGATGGCGTTCGCGCAAGGCAATTTTGCCCAGGCTTCGCTGGCGCCCGCGGTAAACGCGGACCGTTCCGGCCGCGATCCGGGCAATCCCGCGGGTTGGGGCAAGGTCGGCCGCAACGAGGATTGTCCCTGCGGCTCCGGCAAGAAGTACAAGCACTGCCACGGCCGCTACGCGTGAGGGCGGGCGGCTCTCCAGGCAAAGCAATTGCTGCGTGGCGCGGGGAGCGGGCACCAGCCACATAGCGACGTGACCATCATCCGCGAAAGCGGGTGATCCAGGAGGTCGCGGTATCCGCGCCTACAGAAGGATGAGGTTTGGTTGAATCGTGCTGCCCGGCTTTATGCC
>JBIQHO010000028.1:0-18842 GCA_044508545.1 Bradyrhizobiaceae bacterium
GCTCGACACGCAGCAAACGCCCGGATGGCGCGAGCAGAGAGTCGTCGGTCCGGTTCAAAGAATTGCGTCGCACGAACGAATCGTTATCGATGAACATGCCCGAATGCATGAGATTGTGATCATCGTAGAACAGCAATCCGCCCCACAATGTTTTTCCCAATTTGGCCTCGGCAAGCACTTGCTTCATCTGCCGGGCGTAGGCCGGAACCGCGTATACATCGGGATTGATAATGAAGATCCGGTTGCTTGCCGCGTGATCGATGGCAACGTTGTTTGCCGCGCCAAACCCCGCATTGTCGCCCAGAACAATGACGGTGATCATCACGTCGTACAGGTCCGACATGAGGCGCGCGTATCGCAAGACCTCGTCAGCGTCCTCGGGCGAGTTGCAGACGTAGATCCACTCGCCGAAGTCTATTCCGGCTGCCCGGAACAGCATCGGCTGAAGCTTGATCGGTTCGGTCGAGCCAAATAGCACCGTCACGAACGAGCTGAATACCTTGCGCGGCCTGAATCGCTCGACGTACGAGCTGGAAACAGCTGATGCCACGTGAGACCGGAAAAGCTGGATAAGGGCTTTTCCCGAAGCTCCACAGAGAAAGCCATTCAGAGCCGCTTGTTTTCCAGAATGCGATTCGCACGTTGCGATGATTTGTAACAACGTATTAAGAACGCGCTTGTCGGACACGATCTCAGGAGTAACTTTTGTCTGAAAGGTTCCGGCCAGCGAGGCCACCTGGAACAGCAGCGACTGCTTCAGGAGAGTCTTAGAAGGCGATTGCCCAAAGGCAATAAACCCGTAGTCGTAAGCACCGTCACGGACGTGTTGTTCGACATCCTTCCGGGCCTGCCTGAAACAGGCTGTTCGCGGCAGTTCGATGGTAAACTCCCCGCCGATAAGCTTCATTCGCGGGGTCTCGCAACCTTCATCGGCAAGCCAGCCGATAATCAGACAGAAGCCCGACTCCGACACCAGGTACCGCTCGACCGAACAGGCCACGGCCCCGGTTTCTCGGCGAATGGTGGAATGCTTGTTCTCGTCGATGCCGAACCGAAGATAATGATCCAGCGCGCTGACTGCTTCACCCGAGGTTAACGCGGTGCGCGCGCGCGGATTGGATTCGAGATACCGGGACTCGTCAAAGTTGCGAATAGCGACAGGAAGCAGCGGCACTTCTAACATGTTCGTCCCTCAACCAAAAATCAGCGAGGCGCAGCGGGGAGCGCCAACCCGCGGTATCCGCGCCTGACAAAATCGTCATGCGCGTGTTTTTCTTCGACCGTTTGCCGAACGCGCATGTAGCGACGCGCGTACCATTTGGCGTCGACACCCGGCTTGGATGGCAACCTGCCTTCGGCATATCCGAAATTTTCGAAGTGCTCCGCAGCGCTGGCGATTTTTCCCTCGAGCATTGCCTGTGCAACGTCGGGATAAGTTTCAAGATACCATTCGCTGTCTACGATCGGTCGCGAGCCAAGGCGACCCTCAAGATATCCGATCGCTCGAAAGTGCGCCCATCCCGATGGAAACCGACTGCTGCTGACTGCATCCGCGATATCAGGGTAAGTCGTGAGATACCAATCTTCGTCGAAATCCCATGAGGAAATGTATAAATCGAGAAGCCCCACCAGTATCTTCCGAGGGAGTCTGACCTCGTCTGCATCGGTTTTGAATTGATCAGGCAAATCACCAAAAGCAACCCGGGGATGCGGGATATTCACCATTCGTCCTCGTCCTCATTAGAATTCCTCAACATATGCGCCGCGCTCCCCACAGGTCCACGGAAGCAGATCTCAAGGCAACGACCCTTGATGCGTTTCTCCCCTTTGTCGGCAATGGTGAAATTCGGCATGTCGTTGAACTGCTGTCATCGATAATTCGCACAAGCTGTTTTTCCGTTCACAAAATACAAGTTCTTTAATTACAATCCGAAGCTCGATGCACCATTCATGCAACGGCGTCTGCGGAGGATATCGTGACCCTCAGGCCCTGTATCCGCGCCATCTGTTGCGCGCCGTATGCGTAAAGCGATTTAGGAGTCAATCAAGAAGTCGCGCGACAGGTTTAGACAACCTTCGGATGCAGACATGCCCTTGAATAAAATTGCAAAAGCAGATTTGGCACTTTTGATGTTCGAGTATCCCGCGATCTGTCAGGGTTTTCAGAGCCCGGCTCGATCCATTTCATCGCTATCGATTGGCACCATCTCGAAGGCCTTGACGCCTGGGCATCCGGGTCGCCTTTTCGGCATTGATCTGGTGGTACGTCAGCGGCGCAACAATTCGGATCGTAGCGCTTTCGATTTACGTGCGCGCGATCCCAACATAATCGGCACTCATAGCTGAGAGCGAACTCAACTTCGGTTTCAAGCTGCGCAAGAGCACCCAACAGCAGATCGATGACACACTAAGGGCGTGCCGACGCAGCAACGGGCGGAGTTGAGCAGCCGGACTGGAAAAGGATGGACGAGGCGAAGCGCTCAAAGGCAAGCGCAGCACGCGCAGATCTCGCCGAGATCAGGACGAATGCCTATGCCGCACATGGGATCGAACTGTTGTTGGAAGAGAGGCGGAGCCACAAGTTGCGATAGCGGCCTCAGGCTTTGACGCACGCAAGCTCCTCAAACTGCCGCGGGCCTTTGGGGCAGCATGGCAGCCTGGAACGAATCCGGATCCAGACCCGAATCAAACAGCATCAATCCGGCAGGGCTGAATGACATCACAGGTATTCGCAGACAAGCGGACGACGCATAGCAGCGTCGCCAAAATGACGCTAACTCGAATGGTTCCTTCTCGGATATACCTTTGTCGCCGGTGTCAGTGTCGCCGGCAAAATGGGGCTGCCGGTCTTACGTACCCGTTGACTGGCAGCCCCGATCAGATCGGGCCTGTCGTGCAGGACGATTCAACCGGACAGCGCAAATATGCCGCCAAAACAGAGGCGATCTTTTGCGTTGGATTCCTGGGAGTGTTAGTCAGGCCGCTTGTGAAGGATGCGGGTTCGCGCGCCGCCTTGGGTCTGCGTTGCGCATCGGATCGGTCCGTTGAGAATATGGAATATGAGCCCTGTAATCAGCGGTAGGGCTATGAAAATATCGCGCTGATATCGGTGTGCTGGCAGTGATTGGTTTTGCTGGTCCAGGGGTCGCCTTTGCCAAAGTTGGATAAGGGTTCATGGAAGATTCACTGGTGGCGTGTTTTTCGTCATCGTCGGTTATTTGATCACTCAACAGTTCTACTGCTGATATCGGAAACAGCGAATTCTCCATCCTGAGATTTCACGACCGGCGCGACGACCGTACGGGCGTTGTTTAGCAGGACCGATCCTGCCATGCGCCTTCAATCGCGCGCGCCACCATGCGGTCATGTTCGGCTTCGCGCGGTTGGCCTTCGATGAGATGCAGGCCGTGATGCCTCGGGCCGCGAGCGCCTGGCGCAGCCAGTTGGCGTCGTAGCCCTTCTCGCGAAGCAACTGCTTCGCGGGCGGCAGCGCATCGATCATCAAGGCCGCGCTCTTATACTTGCTGATCTGGCCTGCGGTGAGCAGCATGACGACAGAGCGACATCGATCGTCGGGCGGGCGCGCCCATACGGCCTGCAGCTTAGGGTTCAGACTGCCCTTCGTCCGATACGTCGGAACGGGCTCTTTTCTCAAGGCTAACAGCGGTGCACTACGCGGCCACAGCGACGGTGCTTATGGCACGTCAAAGTGGAAATGCTGTTGGCGCGGCTTTGTAAAATAGAGCGAGACGCCTACCGCATCTTTTCCGAGTTGCGCCGTGAGAACCGGTTTGTCGGCGTGGTCCCAAACCTAAACATTCTGCGCAATAGCAATTGCTGGAACCGACCCGCGCGAAGCAGACCGATCAATGTCCACGCCTGAAAAGGCAGATGGAACAAGCAAGGATCCGTAGATGTTGATGAGGTAATGAGATATCATGTTTCATAAGGGCCGCTATGAAGCTTACGG
This sequence comes from Bradyrhizobiaceae bacterium, assembly GCA_044508545.1. Taxonomy (GTDB): domain Bacteria; phylum Pseudomonadota; class Alphaproteobacteria; order Rhizobiales; family Xanthobacteraceae; genus Nitrobacter. The sequence continues at coordinate 3,971 of JBIQHO010000028.1, forward strand.
TCCGGCGGCAAGTGCCTTCCCTGGCCGTAAAGTGAACGCCGATTTCGGACCCCCGCGATGCTGATTGGCAACGGTGCGCTCGCATGACCAGTCAACACCAGCGTCTACAGCTACGATGATCGCGATCGCTGCGTTTTACAGCGACCAATATGCAGCGGCATCGACGGATCGTTATTTAACGAGGAGAGACGGGGCTTTGTAAAGGGAGGAGCGGCAATGTTGCCTGAGATTCTCGACCCCGTAACCCTCGCGCGCGCGCAATTCGCCTTCACGGTATCGATCCACTTCATTTTCCCGGCTTTCTCGATCGGGCTCGCAAGCTATTTGATGGTGCTCGAGGGGCTGTGGCTCGCGACGGGTCGGGATGTCTACGCCAATCTCTTTCGCTACTGGCTGAAGATCTTCGCAGTGGTGTTCGGCATGGGCGTCGTTTCCGGTATCGTCATGTCTTACCAGTTCGGAACAAACTGGTCGGTGTTTTCGAACAGGGCCGGGCCGATCATCGGGCCATTGATGGCCTATGAGGTTCTGACGGCATTCTTCCTCGAAGCCGGCTTTCTGGGCGTGATGTTGTTTGGCATGACGAAGGTCGGGAAAGGCCTGCATTTCTTCGCGACCTGCATGGTGGCGCTCGGAACACTCATCTCGGCGACATGGATCATCGCGGTCAATAGCTGGATGCAGACGCCGGCAGGCTTCGCGATCAACGACAAGGGGCAATTTGTTCCGGCCGGATCGTGGCTCCCGATCATTTTCACGGCAAGCTTTCCCTACCGCCTCGTCCACACGGTGATCGCAGCCTATCTCACGACCGCCCTTGTCGTTGGCGGCGTCGGTGCCTGGCACTTGCTCCGGGACCGCACAAATCCAGGCGCGCGCAAGATGTTTTCGATGGCGATGTGGATGGCGGCCATCGTCACCCCGATTCAAATTCTGGCGGGGGACGCGCACGGGCTGAACACTTTGGAGCACCAGCCAGCGAAGGTGCTCGCAATGGAAGGCGATTTTGAGCCAAGCCCCAATGGCGCACCGCTTGTCCTGTTCGGGCTGCCGAGCAATGAGGCGGCGCGCGTGCGCTATGCCTGGTCGGTGCCGCATATCGGTTCGTTGATTCTCAAGCATGACCCCTATGCGCCGCTTCAGGGACTCAAGGACTTCCCGCAAGATCAATGGCCTCCGGTGGCAATCGTTTTCTGGTCGTTCCGGATCATGGTCGGACTGGCGATTGCGATGTTCGGCCTCGGTCTCTGGAGCCTGCTCGCTCGCCTCCGGGGAAGGCTTTTCGACTGGCCCTGGCTGCACCGCGCCGCGATACTGATGGGACCAGCCGGCTTCGTTGCGGTGATAGCAGGCTGGGTCACGACGGAAGTCGGCCGCCAGCCTTTCACGATCTACGGCCTGATGCGCACCGCGGACTCTCATTCACCCATCGCGGCACCGGCGGTGGCGGCTTCGCTGATTGCCTTTATCCTGGTCTATTTCGCGGTCTTCGGTGCAGGCACCTACTACCTTCTGCGGTTGATGTCGAAACCACCTGAACCCGGGGAGAAAGAACCGGTTCGTGTGCCGCTGCGCGCTACGGGCATCACGCCAGCAGTGGGCGTTACCTCAGACCCCATGGTGTCGGAGTAAACGTGATGGGCAGCATCGACCTTACTCTCATATGGGCGGGCATCATCGGGTTCGCGGTAATGGCTTATGTCGTGTTGGATGGTTTCGACCTCGGCATCGGCATTTTATTCCCGACCTTGGCGGTCGGGGAGGAACGTGACCAGGCGATGAACTCGATCGCACCGGTCTGGGACGGCAACGAAACCTGGCTTGTCATGGGCGGAGGCGGGCTCCTGGCGGTCTTTCCACTGGCGTATGCAATCATTTTGCCGGCAACCTACCCGCTCATCATCGCGATGCTGCTCGGTCTTATCTTCCGTGGCGTCGCCTTCGAATTCCGTTGGCGTCATCCACGCCATCGACCGCTCTGGGATTTTGCCTTTTCGCTCGGTTCCCTGGTTGCGGCTTTTGCACAAGGCGTCACGCTCGGCGCGATCCTGCAAGGAATCCCCGTCGAAAATGACGCGTATGCAGGAGGCTGGCTTGATTGGCTAAGCCCGTTCAGCATGCTGACAGGCGCGGCCGTGGTGATCGGCTACGCCTTGCTCGGTGCGACCTGGCTCATCTGGAAAACAGAGGGAACGAACCAGAGCCATGCCCGACGGGCAGCGTTTTGGCTCGGCATCGGAACACTCGCCGCGCTCGCCGCGGTCAGCGCGGCCACGCCATTCCTGAGCTACGACTACTGGCGACGATGGTTCGCCATGCCCGGCGTGCTGCTCACCGCGCAGGTCCCGCTGCTCGTTGTGATCTGCGGGGCGACGTTCTTCTGGAGCCTGCGCGCCAGGTCTGAACGACTGCCTTTCCTGATGGCGCTCGCTCTGTTCCTTTTGAGCTTCGTCGGGCTTGGCATCAGCGTCTATCCGTACGCGGTCCCGCGCGCGGTGACGATCTGGGATGCGGCTGCACCACCCCAGAGCCAGCTTTTCCTGTTGGTTGGAACGCTCATCATCATCCCGCTCATACTTGCCTACACGAGCTGGGCATACTGGGTGTTCCGGGGCAAAGCCGGCGGAACGGGCTATCATTGATGAAAACAGCCTCACCGCTTTGGAAGCGACTTGTCTGGATGGGTGCAATCTGGATCGCGAGCGTCGCCGCGCTCGGCGCCGTCACCGCGGTGATCCGGTTGGTTCTGAAAGGCTGACCTGGGGTCGGCTCTTTGATCATCCCAGGCAGGAAGAACAGCTGCGCATTCAAGTGACGAGGCCGGCATGGCCGACATCACGAAGGCGGTCGTTGCTGTTGAAGACACTTTAGACAACGCGCCCTCATAAAAGCGAATGTGCCAACGAGCTTGAGCAGCGAGGTTTCAAGTAGTCCCAGCGACTAGACAAGGCGTCTGCCTCCGCCGCCAGGCGAACCCATTTCAAAGGATCCGTTCGGTGCCGAACAAATCGTGCAGCGTTGCATCAGTGGATGACCGGCGGGTTCTGAACGCGGTCTCTGCACACCGGTGCGCCGTGGGCGGACATTCGGGCGCATGACGCGCCCTCCTACGACCTCGCTTCAGAGCCAACTCGGACTATCAGCCCCGCCGCGCCTTCTTGATCGCGGCGACGTCGATCTTCTTCATGGTCATCATCGCGCTGAACGCGCGTTTCGCTTCGTCGCCGCCGGCGGCCATCGCCTCGGTCAGCACGCGCGGAGTAATCTGCCAACAGATGCCCCATTTGTCCCTGCACCAGCCGCACGCGCTTTCTTGACCGCCATTGCCGACGATGGCGTTCCAATAGCGGTCAGTTTCCTCCTGATCGTTGGTGGCGATCTGGAATGAGAAAGCCTCGTTGTGTTTGAACGCAGGACCGCCATTGAGACCGAGGCAGGGTATGCCGGCCACGATGAATTCGACCGTCAGAACGTCGCCTGCCTTGCCGGACGGGTAGTCGCCGGGAGCATGGTGAACGGCGCTCACCGAACTGTCGGGAAAAGTCTCGGCGTAGAAGCGGGCCGCAGCCTCGGCGTCCTTGTCGTACCATAGGCAGATAGTGTTCTTGGCAATTGCCATCGCTTGTCTTTCCGTCCTTGAAGTTAATTCCGGTTCGGCTTCCCCGCACTCGGGGTCTCGATCATGGCTGTCCACTTTAGGTCAAACCGACGGCGCCTCAAGTACTACTCAAGAGTGACTTTCCCGATCAGATCTCGCGAACGATTAACTAGCCAGATCAAGCAACGCCCCTCGGGCACCAAGTTTACGACAGGCGCGCCGCCAATTATGCCACGGCTATGGCCGGGTGAATTGATGATATCCACGCCTCAAACAGACGGGAGTCCATCATCGCAGGAATGACTGCCACCGCCCGGTAACAGTCTGGATCGAACGATGTCTCCGGTCTTGACTTCCAAAACCGGGGACATCCGGGACGTCAGCCGGAAACTCTTGGCGTTTTTCCATTGCCTATGACCGTAAAACGGGCGCGCGGAGGCGAAAGCTGAATGCACAAAAGCCGCCATTGGCGGGACTTTTCGCCAATCCTTGGGAGACTCAAAGCGGCGTTATTGCGCACCTAATCGCCTTGTCCCGCCGTGACTTCCGTTATATATGCGTATATATACATTGAATAATGGCGACGCCCAATCGCCGCGCAATGTTTTTGCATGCGAGTCAATCCTGATGACCGATAACGCATACACGCCAACCGTGGACTTGGATGGACGTGCAGCGTCTCGCACGCGGAGGGCGAGATCATCCTTTAGGCTTGGCTTGTCCGGCTGCGGAGGCGGTCTTGAATCAATTTCGGCCTCCCGCCGGCTGATGCGCGCTTATGTCGACGCTGGCGGCGATCCGGCCAGCGTGCCGTTCGGGCGCTTTGTCCATGTCAGCGAGACAGATGCGTCGGCGCGCAAGGAATTGTGGCCGACCAATTAACCACGCGGCTGGAAACGGCGCGCCCGCGCCGAGGTCAGTGTCGTTCGGCGAGATCTGCGAGATGTAACGACGATCGAAGATATCGAGCACCGAGATGCTCGCCTTTCAGCCCAGCGGATCTGGGTCATGTCCATAGCCATCCAGAAAGTCCGAAAATCGGCGGAGACTCGCTGAATTCACAGTATGTTTCCGGGCCTATCGGCCAAGCAGCGGCCGTCTTTTGTCATTCATATGTCGCCGCGCCGGCATGATCGTCACTCATTGACTCGCCAGTGTCGGTCTCTATGCCGGCCTTCCCCGTAAGCAGGTCTTGTTTCGGCAGCCAATTAGCCGCATCGTCGTGAATGATCTGTTACGTAATCGGAGGTGTGTGTCATGCGCCAAGGACTCATGCGCCAAGGAATATTGACTATCGCATTACTTTGCAGCGTATCCTATGCTGCGTCTGCTAGAGCCGATGATTTGACATCGAAGTTGCTTGCGATTCAGAACAACCCCTCATCTGCTGCTGCAGTTTTTGGTGAAGTCGTGGCCTCCGATGATCCGAGGCAGATTTCTGCGCTCGGAGTGATGCTGTTTGACGGCATTGGCGTCCGGATCGATCATCCGACCGCAATGCCTTTCCTCGAAAAAGCGGCGGCGCTCGGAAGGCCGGAAGCTCAATACCGAGTCGGATTGGCCTATTCGCGCGGCGGCCAGAAATTTTATCAAGATCCTCCGGTCGACGAGGCGCTAGCCGAACAGTGGATGACCAAAGCCGCAACGTCGGCCACGCCGCTCGCTGACAATGACCCCGCAGCTATGATGGTTCTTGCGCACCTCAAATTTAGCGGTCGGGGTGGCATTGCAAAGGATATCGACGGCGCTGCAACTCTCGTGCGGAAAGCGGCCGAGCGCGGGTATCCGCCTGGCGCGACGGCATACGGCTATTGGCTCAGCCGCGATCTCAGACGGCCGGTGGACCGAGAGAAACTTCGAGAGGCCACCACTTGGTTTGCGAAGGCCGTAATTGACGGCTCATCCGCAGCTATGGAGGGGATGGGAACGACCTATTTGGCCGTGGATGAACCTGACAAAGCGCGGCCGTTCCTGCGCCGAGCAGCCGAGATGGGGCGCGAACCCGCGTCCCGTTACCTATACCTCCGTTTCAAAGAAACGGTCGGCAACAATATTGCGCTGGAGCAGGACAAGATATTCGATCAAGCTGCGGCACAACGGCGAAAGCAGAAGCTGGTTGATACTCTTACTGATCCGCTAGTCATGGCAGGTTCGATCTTGGCTCTGACCGCGATCATCGGCATAGCCGTCCATGATCCTGACAGGCCCATTGACCCTAGCCGGGCCAGAGAAGCAGATGCGTACGCAAAAAAGCTGATGGACCAACAGCAAAAGTCGTTCGCGCTGGTTCCTTGCTTAAATCCGGCTTCCGGCAGGGGATGGTACGGCGTTGGCGGGTGCTATTAATGAGCGCCGGATTTGGCTGGCCTAGCTTGGGAGATTCGGTTTCCTGCTGCGACCGAGCGCGAATTGACCGACCGGACCCTCTACGTGAAATTCGAGCCCCGTCATTCGTGCAAACAGATCGATGTTGCCGGTGCCGATGGCGCAGCCACCAAGGCCCATATCAGTCGCTGCGAGGTAGAACGTCTGGATCATGCTGCCGACGTCTTTCAGGATCAGCGAATATGCAATTGAGCTGTATTTCCAGGAGATCCGCCCAAAGCGCGCGGCGATCGTGATCAGAACCTGCGGCGGCCCGGATGCATCCATGGCAAACTCGGCCGCCACCGAAAGCTCCTGGAGTTGCTTGGCGGAGGCGTCGATCACGACCAGGGCGTGGCCGCCCGCGTCGTAGTGATAAAGTCCACGTGCAAGCCCCTCGCAGTTCAAGACCGCCAGGTACAACTCAAGTTCATACGCGCCGCCCGCCGATGGATACGGCCTTGCGCTATAGGAGACCTCCCGGTCGCCGTCAGAAGCTGCGCTGATCTTCCATTCCGACAGCACGCGGGCCGTCGTGTCGAGAAACCGCGAGAGCTCGGCGAACGTGACCGGATGCCGGTCGTCGAAATCTCGTATTGAATGGCGTTCGCGCAATAGCTTCGCAAAGGGCGAGATCGGCTCCGGCAAAGAGAATTTGCTGAGGGCGACCTTCTTGCCAGGCCAAAGCGGACGCACCGCCGGCAGCGGTGGAACGACGCCCGCATAGGTAAACGCGCCGCCAACAGGATTGGCATGCCGGCCCTCCGTGCTCCGCGCATGAAACACGAGATCGTGGAAATCCCAGAGAACAAGATTGCGGTCGCCTTCATTCTCCCGAAGACCGTCGCCGTCCTTCGTATTGAGCTTGATCAGAATCTGGCTATCGAGCAGCAATCCTAGCAGATCGAGGTTCGAGGAAGCTGTGTGGCTGCGAAGCTTGCTGACCCTTTGAGGCCGCGACAGGACAGCGAGGATGGCGGCGATGGAGGGGTCGCAAATCCGAAACAGCGCCCCGGCGCGCGGCGATTCCAGCACCATCTCGTTGCCGAGCCGGCGCAGATAGGCGAAGCGCGACAACACGATAGTATCAGTGCTCCCCAGCTTCGCGCATTGCGGCCAGTATTCCGAGACCTGCGGCTCGATGACCACGAGATCTTGCTCGTCACGGGGAGAGAAGAGGCGGTACTCGAGAAGCCCGTGCCGCGCCAGCCGCTCCACCAGAATATGGACCTGCTTCGCGACAACGCTTTTGCCGGCAAAGGAGGTGAGCGGCAGGCCGGTGGTGAGACGTGCCGCACGATCGATCGCCGCCACGCTGAATTGTCCCAGACTGACCGAATAGCCGCCCCCCAGGGCAGCGGCAATACTTCCGTCTGCTTGCATGTGAAGGGAAAACCGACCGTTCAATCGGGCCGCAATGACTGGTGCGATCTTCTTGGTCGGCTTTTTCCGGACAACGGGCACGGAAGCGAATCTTCAGGTGTGTGGAAGGAACGGTGTCATTTCGCTTTCCAGTCGCGGGCGATCCAATAACCCGAGCTTCACCGGGACATCGTAAAGCCGGCCGGGCGCGAAGCGGCGATAGAAGTGTCGCAAACCCGGAACGAGCACTCTGACGACGGGGACCTCGACATCGGGCCGCGTCTGATCGAGCACGAGGAAATCATATCCCGCGCGGACGGCAATTTCGATGCAGGCATTGACCTGGTCACTCGTATTGTCGTGCACCCTGAGGCTCTGTGCCGGCGGGACGATCGGTTCGCCGCCGGGGATCAGGAATGGATAATCGTCCAGTCGTAGCGGCGTAACACCATCAAGTGAAGGTTTCTCACCACTTCCGCCGTCCATCATGCCGATTGACATGAACTGGGTCAGCTCGGTGAGGGAACGCAGCAGGGCTATACGGCAATCGAAATGCGAGCCGGAGCCGAACTCGATATTCTCGTGTCCGTTCTGCATCCAATGCACGATCGCAACGTAAGAGGGAATGCCGAGATCGCTGGTGATGTCGAGCACCCAAAGCCTGCGCCCCATATCGGCAAACTGGCCCTGCAAATCCCGCACATAGGAATCGTCGAATTGCGCCAGGTCGACTTCGGTACGCTGCAACCGGTTATACCACCAGATGGCATAAGAATCGCGCTCGACCAGTTCGAGGAAGCCTTGAACAATGGCTTCCTCGCGGGTGTTGCCGGCCGCGCATCCGTTGGAATCCGTGTGGTAGCCGCCATAGAAGAAGTACAGCAGGCCGGTCGGAAGATATTTGAAACGCTTGTCGCGTAACGACCATACCGGCGACCACTCGACCCTGGTCGAAGGATCGAACGGCTCAGGAATCGGATGTGGATCGTCCGGCTGCAGGGCAAGCCTGTCTTGAAACTGCCGGTCGCTGAAGAGCTGGATGTCGTTGGGAAGAAGGGCGTCACCGGGAGCAAAATCGGAAAAGCGGCGCTTCGTCCTGATCTCATCCCCCTGGAAAATGCCCGAATAGCGTTCGATCGCTTCCATCAGCGCGCTGGCCTCGCCCTGCTCGGCCGTCGACCCCTTACCGAAGCTGCCACCGCTCAGTCCTGACCTGAGCTGGTCCACGTTCCAGGCCGGCGCAGAGAAATTGTGGTAAGCGAAAAAATTGGTGTTCATCGGCAGATCGACCTCGATCCGCTCGAGCCGCGAAACGACGCCGGTCAACGGACTTACGTGTTTGCGGAACCGCGCCACGGTGGCTCGCGACGTCACGGTGCGGTATCCGCCGCTCGTCATGATGAGCTTTCTGCCCACCGCAGTCTCGATCGGCGCCGCGGCCCGTCGCGGATTCTGCAGTTTCTTGCTGCCGCAGCTAGGACATTGCGGGCGTTTCGCGACGTAGTGCTTGGCGATGGAGGCACCGGTCAGGTCGAAGCTCGCAATATGATCTCGCAGATCGGTGCGAAATCCCGAAGCGATCGCCTTCGCAATTTCAACAGCGGCGAAGTGGATGGCGATCTGTCCGACGGTGGCGCTCACCAGGGGCGATACGGCGAGCACTTGTGCTGGTCCGCGGTCGAGAAACCCCTTGATCTCCCGATTGCGTATCATCCGATCGAACAGGCAGGTCCAGCAGGCGCTCTCGTCCGGCTTGAACACGGGCCCCACTAGCGGAAATACGCCGGACGGCTGCACCAGCAACCAAGGCGTCCCATCGGCCAGGCGCTTCCCGTTCACGTCAGCGAGTCGCCGGTCCAGATAGTCGCTCACCAGCGTGATAATGAGCCTGGGCGATCGCTTGGTGATTTGGACGCCAAGCTTGCTCAAGGCCGTACTTAGTTCCTTCGCGCCTTTGACGTCGATCGATTCCACCCGCACGGGGCAATTGTGAAGGTTCTGTTCCGCGACCTCGGAAGGCAGACCGAGGCTTGCCCAATATCCATCGACGGTGGCTGCGAATGCGTGCGATCCTCCGCTCACGACGTATCGGCGCTCCAACAGCCGCCTGATCGCTTCCTCGATCTCGTCGGCGCGAAAACTTTTCGAAAGCTGTCGAGCGATCTCTGGCGCAGCTTTTCCATTTTTTCCGATCGCTGTTGCCACCGCACAATACAGATCGCCGTGCAGGAAGAACTTGCGGTTCTCCGAATAGAGACAGACCACATTGGGAGGAAGTACATAGGCGGTGAAGTTCGGCGCGAATCGTAAAATGTCCTTGCGAGTCTGCTTTGCAGCGCGATTCTTGCGATAGACTGTCATCGGGTCAACACGCTGATCTGGTCTTGTCATTTCCGATTGCCGGCGCACAAAGAACCGTTGGCCTGTCCGACTTATGCGCCGAACTCGACCACCGGCATTCTTCGATGAAGTTGGAAGACCCTGGCCCGCCCTCGGCAATCCTACCAAAGCGCGACCGGATCGGCATGAATCGTTGTCGCGCTTTAGGTTGTTGTTTGAGCATGGCCCTTTCGGAAAGCCGCTGCCGACTTTTCTGAATCATGCTCTCTAGCGAAGCGCAGCGAACGTTGTAACGGAAGCAACAAATTGGCCGGGTCGCTCTGGAGCCCGGCCAATTAAATCGCGACATGTCGTACACAGTCAGGGAGGGCTGTCTCCTAGCACCAGCGGCAACGGCCCCACGATGCGCAGCACCCTGCGCATGACACCCATGGTACGCCTACCCCGATCCAACCAACGCCGCATCCACCGCACCCGACGCCGCAGCGACAACCTCTGCAGGCCCGGCATCCTCCGCAGCCTCTACAGCCTCCACAACCTCTGGCGCCTGCACAGCCACGGCAACCACCACATCCACGCGCAAGCACAAAGCGGCCAGCGACACTTTCATTGTCGACGAGATGGAAGGTGGCGAGGCTGACGTCAGCGAGTTCTTCCTCGTTGAGCGTCGTCACATGGCCGGGCGCGAGGTTCGGCCTTTGTTGAAGCTCACCGGTCGAAAGCGCGGCCGCCGAAGCATGTCCCGCCAAGGAGAAAGTCAATCCGGCGACTCCCATCGCGGGTATCGCCGCCGCTTTGGGTATTCGCTTCCGTCTTGAAGCTTGCTTCGCCCGCTGCATGGCCGCATCCTCCGAAGTTAAAAGAAGGATATTCAGAACGATAATCCTACGCCGGGCAAACAAAACAGGCAAGAATCACGCGTACACAAAATGTAATGGATTCGTTCATCTTCATGAACGGCATGGCGGCACATTTGCACGGGAACGCGCCCGGGGGGTGCCGATCGCAACAGGCGCGGCTTGATGCGCGCGCAATCGTCTACCTGCTTGAACGAGGAAGTCAGCTTGATCGATCGACACGGATGCTTCGTTTGGTATGAGCTATTAACGACTGATATGCCGGCGGCAGCTGCCTTTTATGGCCAGGTCGTCGGCTGGACCGTGAAAGACGCGTCGACGCCGGAGCTGGCTTACACGCTGCTTGCTGCAGGCGATGCTCCCGTCGTTGGGCTCATGGAACTCCCCGAAGAGGGGCTACGATTGGGAGCGACGCCAAGATGGGTCGGCTACGTCGCCGTCGATGACATGGATACGAGCGCCGCGGAGATCCGTCGGCTCGGCGGCGCCATCCTGGTATCGCCGACTGACAGCAATATCGGGCGAATTTCGGTGGTCGCCGATCCGCAAGGAGCGACGTTTGCGCTGGTCACTGGACTGACATATGGCCAACGGCAACCTGGCGGATCGGACGAACCAGGGCGCGTGGGCTGGCACGAATTGCTAGCTGAAGACCGGAACGGAATCCTTCGGTTTTACCGCGAGCTTCTGGACTGGCAGACGGCTGGAACCGACCCCGCAAACCTGTATGAGTTGTTCTCGACGGGCGGGCAGACGACCGGCGGCATGCTCACCAAGCTTCCGAGCGTATCGCAGCCGTGCTGGCTCTATTACTTCAACGTCGACGACATCGGTGCAGCCGCCGAGCGCATCGATGCTGGCGGAGGGCGGGTCCTCCAAGGGCCGATCGAGTTGCCGGATAGTTCTTGGATCGTGCGATGTGCTGATCCCCAAGGCGCCCTGTTTGCCCTGCAGGGGGCTTGGGATCAGAAGCGCACCGGACGGCCCTCTGCCGCGGAAGTCGGTTGGTCCGCCAAGTGGGGTGGCATTGCTTCACAGGGCAGGATCGTGCTTCACAAGATGAAGCGCTAGCGGCTTCATCGAAGCTTTTGGAATGATTGATGCACTATGACGGCAATCCTAACGGCGTAGCTGCGCTTTAGAATGTTTAGTCCCGGCATTTGCTGGAGCGGATTTACGCTGAAGCGTTCTGGCTGAGATGTCCATGCCTTGCAGATGAATTCGTAAGGCGTGAAGCCTTGAGGCCTTCAGTCTGCGAGCGAAGTTGTAAGCCGAGACGAAATCGGTGAGATGCTGCCGGAGTTGATCGTGGCTCTCGTAGTAGGAAGCGTGCGACGGTGACGTCCTTGATGGTCCGGTTCATCCTCTCGACCTGACCATTGGTCCATGGGCGCCTCGCCTTGGCGGTGCGTAATCATCTATTCAGAATGAGCAGGAAAAAGTTCAGAATGACTCTCTTGGAAAGACAAATTAGTTGAGGTTTTTCAAATGGCTGGGGCGGGAGGGATCGAACCTCCGAATGGGGGAATCAAAATCCCCTGCCTTACCGCTTGGCTACGCCCCAATGGCCCGGAACGCGCGGAGCGCAGTTCTCTGCGGATTCCCTCCGGCCTCGACGGTCTATAGGCAGTATCCTGTTTTTTCAACCGGCCGAAGACGCCCGAAGGTGGTTTGGCCCGCTTCAAACTTCTTCGGAAAGCTGCCCGGTTGAAGCCGCCCTGAAGGCCAGCCGAGGATCACTCCATCGCCGGAAAGAGGTGCAAGCCAGTTCCGCGGGATGTGGGCTCATCACCATAGTATATGTAGTATGACGGAAGGGCTCGCCCCCCTCGGCCACTGCTCGCGAGGCACGCCATGACCTATCGCGCACCGATCAACGACATGCTACTCGCTCTCAACTACGGCGCCGGGCTGAAGGCCGCGGTCGAAGCCGGCCATTATGGCGACTACGATCCCGAAATCACCGCAGCGGTGCTGGAAGAAGCCGGCCGGTTCGCGAGCGAGGTGCTGGAGCCGCTCGACCGCATCGGGGACCGGCATGGCGCCAAGCTGGAAGATGGCCACGTGACGACCGCGCCCGGCTGGCCTGATGCCTACCGCCGCTGGACGGCGGCGGGCTGGAACGCCGTCTCGGGGCCGGAGAATTTTGGCGGACAGGGGCTGCCGCTCGCGATCAACGCCGCATGCACCGAAATCTGGAGCGCGGCGAACGTCGCGTTCGGTCTGTGCCCGCTGCTGACGCTCAGCGCGATCGAGGCGCTCGCCGCGCACGGCAGCGATAACCTGAAAAACATCTATCTCGCAAAACTGGTATCCGGCGAATGGACCGGTACGATGCAACTGACCGAGCCGCAGGCCGGGTCGGACGTCGGCAGCCTGCGCAGCCGGGCCGAACGCGCCGCCGACGGCAGCTATCGCATCTCCGGCACCAAGATCTTCATCACCTATGGCGATCACGACATGACCGACAACATCGTGCATTTCGTGCTCGCGCGCCTGCCCGATGCGCCGGCGGGTACCAAAGGAATTTCCCTTTTTCTGATCCCGAAATTCCTCGTCAGCGCGGACGGCTCGCTCGGCGCGCGCAATGACATCCACGCCAGCGGCATCGAGCACAAGCTCGGGATCCATGCGTCGCCGACCTGCACCATGACCATGGGCGATGACGGCGGCGCCGTCGCCTTCCTGCTCGGCGAGGAAAATCACGGGATGCAGTGCATGTTCACGATGATGAACCAGGCCCGGCTCGGCGTCGGGCTCGAAGGCGTCGGCATCGCCGAACGCGCCTATCAACGCGCGCTGGCTTACGCGCGGGAGCGCAGGCAGGGCCGCGCCGTAGGCAAATCCGGCGACGGCATGGACGTCATCATCGTGCATCCCGACGTCAAGCGGATGCTGATGCAGATGCGCGCGCTCACCGCCGCCGCCCGCGCGATCTGCTACGCCACCGCCGTCGCGCTGGATGTGGCGGCGCGTGCGAGCGATCCTGACGTGCGCGCAGCCGCCGCCGCCCGTGGCGCGCTGCTGACGCCGGTGGCGAAGGCGTTCTCGACCGACATCGGCAATGAGGTCGCCTCCCTCGGCATTCAGGTTCACGGCGGCATGGGTTTCATCGAGGAGACCGGCGCGGCGCAGCATTATCGGGACGCCCGCATCACCTCGATCTACGAAGGCACCAACGGCATCCAGTCGATCGATCTGGTGATGCGAAAGATCGGCGCCGACCGCGGCGCGGCGGTGTTCGCGCTGCTCGACGAGCTGTCGGAGACCGTCAAGCGCGTGGAGGCTTCGAACGATCCCGCGTTCGGCACCACCGGTATGAGACTGCATGAAGCGGTCGGGTCTCTCGAACGCGCCAGCAAATGGCTGCTGGAGCGGCTGGCGTCTTCGCCGAATGACGCGCTGGCCGGCGCGACACCCTATCTGCGGCTGTTCGGGTCGACCTTCGGCGGTTGCAAGCTGGCGGAGGAGGCCCTCGCGGCGCATGACGCCGGCGACGAATTCGTGGATGCCAGCCGCTACGTCACGCTGGCGCGCTTCTTCGCCGAGACCATCGCGGTGCAGGCTCCGGCGATCGAGCGCACGGTGATCGACGGCGCCGATGCCGTGAATGGCGCCGATGCGGTTTTGCTCGTCTAGATCGCGCGGCGCAGGGAGAGCGAAACATCATGACCGGCCATGTCACAGTCATCGACGGCGACGCGATCCGGATCATTGCCATGCGCCGTCCGGAGAAGAAGAACGCGATCACCCGCGAGATGTATCGGACGATGAGCGAGGCGATCGATGCTGCGCAAAACGACCCTGCGATCCGCTGCATTCTCATCACCGGGGGCTCGGGCGTGTTCACGGCGGGCAACGACCTCGACGACTTCCTGAAGGACGGCGCGTCCGTTAGCAGCGGCGGGCTTTGCGCTTCGGAGGCGGTGACGTTCCTTCACGCGCTGGCGCACAACACAAAACCGCTGATCGCTGCGGTGGAAGGCCTCGCCATCGGCATCGGCGCCACCATGCTGTTCCATTGCGACCACGTCGTCGCCGGCAGGACGGCGGCGTTCTCGACACCCTTCATCCACCTCGGCCTGGTGCCGGAAGGCGGGTCGAGCCTGCTTGCGCCACGGGTCATGGGACATCAGCGCACCTTCGCCATGCTGGTGCTGGGCCGCACGCTGAACGCGGGAGAGGCCCGCGAGGCGGGTTTTGTGACCACCGTGGTCGCGCCGGGCGAGGCCGAAGCCGAAGCCGGAAAAGCCGCCCGCGAGATCTGCGCGCTGCCGGCGGAAGCCGTCGCGATTTCGCGCAAACTTCTGAAGCCGCCGCCGGAGGAGCTGACACGCAGGATCGATCAGGA
>JBIQHO010000452.1:0-2385 GCA_044508545.1 Bradyrhizobiaceae bacterium
GTCTCCCCCTCGACAGGATCACAGGGGAGCACGACCTGACCCCCTGGCGAGCCGGCCTCGATCCGCTCAGCCAGCATCTGCGTTGCGACTCGCGCCATCTGTTCGCGCGGGATCGAGAAGGTCGTGAAGCGCGTACCACTCAATTGCGGCCGCAGGTGGCTGCCCAGCACGACGATCGACAAATCGCCGGGCACGGAAAGATTCTGCGAACGCGCAGCCGCCTCGACCACGATGGCATCGGCGAGCTCGGTGAAGAATGCCACCGTCGCCCTGGCCTTGCGGATCGCCGACAGCATGACCCGCGCATCGCCGCCAACGTCGGTGCGCTGATATACGAGGCGCGCGTCGCCGAGGGCGGACACGAACCCCTGCCAGCGATCGACGGACGACTCCGCGCCGGCTTCCGGGCCGACATAGGCAAGGCGCGAATGCCCCCTGTCGCGGGCGCGCCGCACCAGATCGGCGGTGGCGCTGACATAGTCGGCGCCCACATAAGGCGCGAGCTTGCCGCCAATCGGATCGCGACGTCCAACGGCCACAAACGGATAGTCCGAGCTCATCAGCTTCTTCAGTTCGGCGCGGTCGAATTCGCGCCCGAGCAGAACGCAGCCGTCGGCTAGTCGCAGCCGGTTGTTTTCGTGGAATATCTTGCGTTTGCCACGCGGTCCGGAGGCCCCGGTCAACAGGAGCAGATCGTAGCCCAGCTCCTGTGCGCTCTCCTCGATTCCGAGCAGGAACGGCACGAAGAAGTCTGCTTGCGTGCTTGGAAAAGCGGGCTCGTAGGTGAAGACGCCGAGGATGCGGTTGCGCCCTTTGGCCATGCGACGGGCGATCGGATCGGCGACATAGCCGGTGTCGTGGATGGCCTTGTGGACACGCTCGCGCGTCTCCTTGGGAATGCGGCCCGCGGCAGCTTTGGCATCGTTGAGCACGAGCGACACCGTCGCCTGGCTGACCCCGGCAAGCCGTGCGATGTCGCGCTGCGTCAGCCGCCCATTGCCCGCCAAGGTTGCTCCTCCCTTGCTGCTAATACGCATTAGCTGCTAATGCGTATTAGCATCCCGAGCGCAGGAGTCAAGCATCATGGACAGCTTTGCCGAAACGACCTCGAGGCGGCGAGCGCATAGCCTCTCTGTGTTCGGTGATTCGATCACCGAAGGGGCGGGTGCGAGCAGGCCGGCGCGAAGCTGGCCCGCACTGCTGGCGCTCACGCTCGGCATTCCTCTGGTGAACAAGGGGCTCGGGGGCACGGTGTTGCAGTCCACCCCCGTTCGCGACGGCCGCGGCGGCAGTGGTGTGTCCCGCTTCCGCGAGGATTTGCTCGGCGACGACCGAGCCGACTGCATCGCCATTCTCTATGGCTACAACGATGCACGCTATGCGACCGATCCAGCGCGATTCAACGTCGGCGCCTTCGTGCGCGACTATCGTGTCGTGCTCGACGGCCTGCTGGCGGCCCATGTCGAGCGTGAAAGCATTTGCCTTGGGTCGCCGCCCTATCTGCCTGATGCAGGGCTGCAGCTCGGCAGTTCCGGCTTCACCGGTCAGGGCCGCGGGGGGTTTGAGGCCTATGTCGATGCTGTCCGCGAGCTCGCGCGCGAATACAGTCTGTTCTACGCGGGCGTGTATGAGGCCATGGCCGCGCACCCGGACGGAAGCCTCGCTTCGCCCGACATCATCCATCCGAACGATGCGGGCCACCAGCTGATCGCCAAAGTGTGCGCCGCGGCGACGCGGGAACCTCGTTCCTGTCCGGGACGTTAATTTCTCGACATACGGGATCAATCCGTCCCGCCGCGTCGTATGCCATCAAGGGGCGAGAAAGGGAAACTCATGTCGATGAAGACAAATCTGCTCAGGGCCGGAGCGCTTGGCGCTCTGGTTACTGCGCTCACTGCCGGTGCCGCGTTTGCCGCGGTAGCCACCGCTTCGGTCAATGTCCGCACAGGCCCGGGAACGAGCTATCGCGTTGTCGATACGCTGGCGCCGGGTGAGCACGTCAACATCACCGGCCGATCGAACGGCTGGTGCGCGGTGACCAAGCCGGGTCCAAATGGATGGGTCAGCTGCGCCTATCTCAGCGGCGACACCTATCGCCCGCGGCCCGCGCCCAACGTGACCTTCAGCTTCGGCTTCGGCTCCGCGCCGCCGGTGCACCGCCATCACCACCGGCCGTCGCCCCGTCCGTGGCCCGGACCGATGCCGGGGCCGCACCCCTGGTGGTGGTAAACTACTCGTTAAGGGCGGCCTTCGGGCCGCCCTTTCCCTTTCCAGCGCCGCTCGACAGGGGCGTGCCGCTTAGCTACAGCGTCGGCCCCATGACCAGCTACATCGTACCCGAAACCGGCCCACTGCTCGCCAGCGAGGCCGATGCGCACGATACCA
>JBIQHO010000453.1:0-2382 GCA_044508545.1 Bradyrhizobiaceae bacterium
TTCGAGGCGTATCTTCTGGAAATCCTCAGCGATTTTCAGGTCACCATTCCGGAATTGGGCACCGTCCGCGCGCCGCACCCGCCGATCGTCATCATCACCTCGAACCGCACCCGCGAGATCCACGACGCGCTCAAGCGCCGCTGCCTCTATCACTGGGTGGACTATCCGTCGGCCGAGCGCGAGCTCGCCATCGTCAAGTCGCGGGTGCCGGGCATTTCGGCGAAGCTGTCGCAGCAGGTGGTCGGATTCGTGCAGGCGCTGCGCGAGCAGGACTTCTACAAGAACCCCGGCGTCGCGGAGACGATCGACTGGGCCACCGCTCTGACCCAGCTCGACGCGCGGGCGCTGACGCCGGAAGTGGTCGGCGACACGCTAGGCGCGCTTCTGAAGTATCAGGACGACATCGCGCGGATGCAGGCCGGCACCTTGCAAAAGGTTTTGAAAGAAGCGACAAGCGATATATAATTTTAAATATAACGATATCGACCTGGCTTTATCCTGAGAGTGTGATCGGCTTTCTGGGTGACTATGCAACACGAAAATCGTCATGCTCCGCCAATGGGTCCGCGCAAAGCGCGGCCCGAGGACAGACTCCGACGGAGCATCCAGTATTCCATATGGAATCGGATTTCCCCCGCACTCGCACGGATTACTGGATCGTCCGCCTTCGCGGACGATGACGCCTCGTTTCCGGTCAGGCTTTCACGGCGAAAGCAGCGCTTGAACCGGACTTGTCGCGTCACGAGAGGCAGCAGATGACCACCCTCGAGCCCGTCACCGGACTGATCGCCGACAACGTCGTCGGCTTCGCCCGTGCGTTGCGCGCAGCCGGCGTTCCGGTCGGCCCCGGCGCGGTGATCGATGCGCTGGAAGCCTTGCGCGTGATCGACATCGGCCATCGCGGCGAGGTCTACGCCACGCTGCAGGCGGTGTTCGTCAAGCGCCACGAGCACGCGCTGATCTTCGCGCAAGCCTTCGACCTGTTCTTCCGCGCCGAGCAGGAGTGGATGCACCTGCTCGACTCGGTGCCGCTGCCCGACCACGCCAGGCCGAAGCCGAAACCCGCCTCGCGCCGGGTGCAGGAGGCGCTGTCGCAGACCCGGAAGATGGAGGAAACCCCCGCCGAGGCGCAGGAATTGCGGCTGTCGCCGTCGGATCAGGAGATTCTGCAAAAGAAGGATTTTGCCCAGATGAGCGCGGCGGAAATCGCGGAGGCCGCCCGCGCCATCGCCAACATGAAGCTGCCGCAGGCCGAGTTGCGGACCCGGCGCTTCGCATCCGATGCGCGCGGCCGCAAGCTCGACCTGCGCCGCACCATCCGCGCCAGCCTGCGCACCGGCGGCGACATCGTCGATTTGCGCCGGCTCGGGCGTATCGACAAGCCGGCGCCGATCGTGGCGTTGCTCGATATCTCCGGCTCGATGAGCGAATATACCCGGCTGTTCCTGCATTTCCTCCACGCCGTCACCGATGCGCGCAAGCGCGTCTCGGTGTTCCTGTTCGGCACCCGGCTCACCAACGTCACCCGCGCGCTGCGCTCGCGCGATCCCGACGAGGCGCTGGCAAGCTGCTCGGCCACGGTGGAGGACTGGGCCGGCGGGACCCGGATCGGCACCTCGCTGCAAACCTTCAACAAGCTGTGGGGGCGGCGGGTGCTCGGGCAGGGCGCGATCGTGCTGCTGATCTCCGACGGGCTGGAGCGCGAGGCCGACGCCCGGCTCGCCTTCGAGATGGACCGGCTGCACCGCTCCTGCCGCCGCCTGATCTGGCTCAATCCGCTGTTACGGTTCAGCGGATTCGAAGCAAAGGCGCAGGGAATCAAAATGATGCTGCCGTATGTTGACGAATTTCGTCCGGTGCATAATTTGTCCTCTATTGCGGATCTGATCGCCGCGCTGGCGGCCGCGCCCGCGCCGCGCCGGCGCGAACCGATCCGCCCCGCAGCCTGACGGAGGCCCCCATGCTCGAACGCGACGAGGACATTCTGCAAGCGGCCGAGGCGTGGAAGAAGGCCGGGCGCGGCGTGGCGCTCGCCACCGTGGTCGAAACCTGGGGCTCGGCGCCGCGGCCGGCCGGCTCCAGTCTGGTCATCAACGACGAAGGCGCGTTCCTGGGCTCGGTCTCCGGCGGCTGCGTCGAGGGCGCGGTGGTCACGGAAGCGATGGACGTGATCGAAAGCGGCAAGCCGCGGCTCCTGGAGTTCGGCGTCGCCGACGAGACGGCGTTCAACGTCGGCCTGTCCTGCGGCGGCACCATCCGCGTGTTCGTCGAGAAGGTCGAATAGCCGTGGACCTTGCGACGCTGACAGCGGTCAACATCGAACGCGCCGCGCGGCGGCCGGTGTTTGTGGTGACCGACGTAGACAGCGGCGACCAGCGCATG
>JBIQHO010000454.1:0-2371 GCA_044508545.1 Bradyrhizobiaceae bacterium
CGAGATCGAGCTGATTTTTGACCATGACGATCTCTCGGACGACGATGTGCCCTATCCCGCACAATACGCCCAATACAAGGGTGCGATTGGCCGCGAGCACGTCGTGGAATATGACCCGCCGCACCGCTTCGCGATCACTTGGGACGGAGGCAGGGAAGGCACGGCGTTGTTCGAATTGTTTGAGGCGGGCGGGCGCACGCGGCTGGTGCTCACCCACAGCGGCATCAGCGGCCCCGGCCCGATGGTGAGTTTCGGTGGCGGCTGGCACTCGCATCTTGCCGTGCTGGGGGCCAGGCTGGCTGGCCGGGGCGTGCGCGACTTCTGGGCGCTGCACGCGGAATCCGAGGAAGCAGTAGCGCGGCGGCTGGGTTAGCCTCCTGCGGGGCAACGCGGATAGCCCACAGCGGCCACGCCGGCGCTTCATGCGGGCAGGGAAGCTCTTGATCGGCGAGGTTTGGTGTGTGGTGGCGATGGCTATCCCCGCCGCTGATACGGGATGATCTTGGCCGTTGGGCGCTGAGCAAGAGTCCGCCGATCCTCGTCCAAGACACTCTCGACAAGAAAGTCGATCGCTTTGCATAGCCCGTCAGCGCGCGGGCCACCGTTTTTCAGCACAGTGCGAGCAGATCGCAGGAATTTCGCTGCCAAGATGTAATCGACCACGGGACCCCTCCATATTGAATGGGTGCCTTGTTATCAACGCGCTCTGAGATGTTCTCTAATTCGTGGCATACAATTCACATAAAAGGCCGCCGATCAGGCCCGCCGACGTGCGGCCAACCGTTTCGGGAAGGGATGACGACCTGGCAATGACCGACGATACCGCTGCAAAACTGATGAAATGGCCTTCGCTACACGGCGAGCGGATAAGTCCGAAAGACGGCGCAACGCCATACACGATCATGCAAGGATCGCTTCGGCAGTGCATTGAGGCCCTGCGGACCAAGCCTGAGGCATCCTACCATCTTTACGAGATACACATGGGCGACGGGGCGGTATTGTCTGCCATGGATGCCTTGGGACTTGCCGGCAGTCGTCATCCGCCGCCTGAAGATGAATACGGTGGCGGCGATATCGTCTCACTTGAGCGCGAGGCTTCGACAGAGGACGATCAACCGCTCGATTAACGAATAAGGGGCGAGGCGGATCAATTTCTCATCGGGGGGTGCGGCTTGGAAGACGCTATACGATTTGTGCCGAGGGTGTCGGTCGTTGACTTTGTTCTTCTTTGGTATCGCTACGGAGTAAGGTTGCCAAAGCCATGAAGACGAGCGCCAACATCCGCCTCGATCTTCTTTGTGCAATTCTCGCTCTACAGTTCTGTTGCGCGGATGCGATTGCGGATGATGCGGCCGATATCAGGACGCACTTGCAACAATGGACGGCCAGCTTCAACGACAGGGATAAAGATGGAGCTTGCGACCTGTTCTCAAAATCACTGGTGTCCGACATGCGTTCGCCGGATATGAGCCAACTGCCGCTCTGCCCATGACCTTGAATGCCGTCACGGCGTGGCTTGTGATATGCTCAACAGGACTGACGTAACCCGGTTGCGTCAGCGCGGCTAGGTCGGCTGCGCGTCGAGCTTCTGTTTAAGCCGATCGATGACGTCCTGATCCTCCGTGACGACACGGAGATAGCCATGCCAGGTGATCGGCCCGCATTTGGTGTTCTCGCTCGTGAGCTGGTCTTTCAGCGATGGAAACAGTCCTCTGTGCCGAGGCGGAATAAGAAGTTCCATGTTGTATCTCCAGATACGATATGCTCCCGAAGGAACGGCGTGCGGCGAGCGCAGGCCGTCGGGTCCTGGTCAACTGGCGACCGCCAACCGCTTCTCGAAGCTGTTGGGGATCTCGATATCCACTTCGAGTGTCGATACCGCCTTGCCCCGGTCCATCCGGACGATCACCTTCTCCGGGTCCAGCACGATGTGGCGCGAGACCACCGCAAGAATTTCTTCGCGCAGAACGCCGAGCAGATCGGGCTGGCTGCGTAGACCGCGCTCATGCGCAAGGAGAATTTGCAACCTTTCGCGGGCGACCGGCGCGGAGCCGGTGCGGCGGCGAAGCAGATTCAGAAGGTTCATGCTCATGCTGCCCTCCGTCCGAGCAAACGACCCATGAATCCCCTGCGCGGTTCGGCCGGCACCACCATGGCAACCGTCTCGCCGTTGAGACGCCGCGCCGCGTCGGCGTAAGCCTTGGCAGGCATGCTCGCCGCGTTGTTCAAGGTAACCGGAGAGCCGACATTGGAAGCCTTCAGGACATCCTGACTCTCTGGAATGATTCCCAGCAGCGGAATTGCCAGAATCTCGAGAATGTCATCGATATTGAGCATTTCACCGCGCGCCGCGCGGCTGGTGTCGTAGCGC
>JBIQHO010000029.1:0-18566 GCA_044508545.1 Bradyrhizobiaceae bacterium
TCGTACAGCTCGGGACTGCCCGAACCGACGACGTTGAAGTACCGCAGACTCGTCGCCGCGAGACCGTGAGCGTGCGCGTACGAGGAGATCGCATGATCGATGGCGAGCTTCGACGCACCGTACGGGTTGGTCGGCCGGGTGGGCGCGTCCTCGGTGATCGGCACGCTGTCGGGTTCGCCGTCGGCGATCTTTTCGCCATGGTGCAGGACCAGCAGCCGGTCCGACAGGCTCTTGATCGCCTTGATGACGTGCTCGATGACGAGAACACTGATGCCCGCGTCGCGCACCTTGCGGATCACCGCGATTACCTCGTCGATCTCGACCAGGTTCAGCCCTGCCATGACTTCGTCACAGAGCAAAACCTTCGGCTGCATCGCAAGGGCCTTTGCCAGTTCCAGCCGCTTGCGGCCGGGACCACCCAATTCGTCCGCGCGCTGATCGACGAATTTGCCGAGCCCGACGAATTCCAGTTGGGCGCGCGCCTGCTCGCGGGCTTTCGCCAGTTTGGCGTGTCCTCCTCCGTGACCGAACAGCGCGCCGACGGCGACGTTGTCCAGCACCGACAGCCCGGGAAACGGCCGCATGATCTGGAAGGTGCGTCCGATGCCGAGCCGGGCGCGGCGGTAGGCAGGCATGCCGGCGAGAGACTGTCCTTCGAAAAGAACGTCGCCGGACGTCGGCGCGAGCGTGCCGCTGATCAGGCTGATGAGCGTGGTTTTTCCCGCGCCATTCGGCCCGATCACTCCGAGGATTTCCCGCGGCTGCAACAGAAAACTGACGTCGTTGACTGCGATCAGGCCGGCGAAGCGGCGGGTCACGTTCCTGATTTCGAGCGCCGGGGTCATAGCCGATGGGTCCGGATGTTTTCGGCGAAATATCGCCATCCCGTCTTGCGGAATCGCCGCAGCATGTCCGCCAGACCGCGCGGCATGATCACGACCGCGACCACCACGACGATGCCGAAGAAAAGACTGGCAAGGCTCGTGATCTCGCTCGACAGAAACTCTGAGACCGCCGAGAGCGAAAGCGCGCCGACCACCGGTCCCAGAACCGTTCCGGGTCCGCCGAAGACTGCCATGATGATCATCTTGACGTTCAGGCTGATGTCGAATGCGCTTTCCGGATCGATGAACGTGACCCAATAGGCATGAATGCCTCCGGCCAGCGCGCTGAAAACACCGGACAGAGCGAACGCCATCGTCTTGTATAACGTCGTGTTGACGCCCATCACTTCCGCGCCTTCTTCGTTCTCGCGGATCGCGATCAGTCCAAAACCGAAGCGGCTGCGCGTCAGCCAGAAAACCGTCAGCGTCGCCAGCACCAGAAGCCCAAGCGACAGTTCGTAGAAGAGGCGATCATTGTTGAGCGGCGGCAGAACAAGCCCGATATTCTGGCCGGCCAGTTCCACGTTGGAGACGATCGCGGTCATGACTTGAGCGAGCGCCAGGGTCGCAATCGCGAAATAATGCCCTCTGAGCCGCAGAACCGGGATCCCGAGGAGAACGGCGAAGGTGACCGCAAGCACCACGCCGAACACCAGGCCGACGGCGAACGGCAAGTGCCACTGCGCCATCGCGATGCCCACGCCGTAGCTGCCGAGCCCGTAGAACACCGAATTGCCGAAGGATGCATAGCCGGTATAGCCGCCGATGATGTTCCAGCCCTGCGCCAGAACGGCGAGCAGCAGGGCGTTGATTCCGAACTGGATCAGGACGTCCGATCCGAACCACGGCACTGCCGCGAGCACGGCGAACGCCGCCAGGATGAGTATGATGCGCAGGGCCTTCACGCTGCTTTACCGAGCAGGCCGGTCGGCCGGACGATCAGGACCAGCACCAGCACGCCGAAACTGGCCACGTCGGCGTAAGTCGGGCCGACATAAAGCGCGGTCAGCGATTCGAGGATTCCCAGAAACAGGCCTCCAACGATCACGCCGAGCGGATTATCCAACCCGCCGATAATCGAGATGGCGAACGATTTCGCGGTCAACCCCGCGCCGATGTAGGGATTGATCTGCGATACCGTTCCGTAGAGGCCACCGGCCGCGCCGGCCAGCGCAATTCCGATACCGAAGGTCACTGCGTAGAGGTGCCGAGGCTCGACGCCGTAGAGGCGCGCCGCCACGAGGTTCTGCGCGGTTGCGCGGATGGCGCGTCCGAGCCGCGTGTGCAGCAGGAACAGCCACATCCCGACCGTCAGCGCGATGGCGACGCCGAAGGCCATAAGCCGCGCCAGCGGCAGGACGACCGGCCCCAGCACGATGCTGTCGCCGGCATAGGTGGGGTTGATGGTGCGGAAGTCGGCCGAGAAGGCAAGCTGCGCGAGATAGGTCAGCACCACCTCCAGCCCGAAGGTTATCAGGAGCGTGTTGAACATCGGCGCGCGAACGATCAGATTCAAAATGCCGCGCTGGACGCCGTACCCGATCGCGAACATCACCGCCGCGGTGATCGGCAGTCCCAGAAACGGATCGATATGGGCGTAGGTGAAGAGATACAGGGACACATAGGCGCCGAGCATGATGAATGCGCCGTGCGCCAAGTTGACGATGTTCAACACGCCCCAGACCAGCGCGAGGCCGAGCGCCATCATGGCGTACAACCCGCCCAGAAGGATGCCGTTGATCAGGACTTGCCCGAGCAGATCCAAGGTCGTTCCCAGCCCTCTTTAATATTCAGCCCGCATTTGTTGTTCCGCCACGGGTCGTTCGCGATTCCCACCAGAGTTTGATCCAATGACACTAATCTGACTATAGCCCGATCCTTCTGATTGAGCATGATCTCATCCGAAAACCGGTTTCGGGATCATGCTCCAAAGTCTTTCATGGAAACGGTGAAGACTCTGGGCTCCGGATTTGACGCGTTTTCTCCACGCAAACCGATTCCACTTTGCTCGAAAACGCTCTAGCGCGCGTTCCAGGCCGGCATCGGATATTTCGGCGGCGCAACCTTGCCGTGGACGTTATGGATCGCGACCAGCGAGTCGCCCTGAACCTGAATGACGGTCTGCGGCAGGTCGATCTGGCCATTATTGTCGAACGCGATCCGTCCGTAAAGACTCTCGAAATCCACCTTCGCCAGGGCATCCCGCACCTTGGCCGGATCGATCGTGCCCGCATCTTCCATGGCCTTGACCAATGCCTCGACATCGGCCGCGCCGGACGCGGCGTGATAGTCCGGATCATAGCCGAACTTTGCCTTGAAGGCCGAAGCGAATTGCGCGGCGTCGCCGAACCAGCGATCTTTGAGGTCGGCGGACGGCAGCCAGGCTGTCATGCCGAAAGCATAGTCGGCGTCTTTGCCGAGCGCCTTGCGGAAGTCCTCGCTGGGAACGCCCACCGTAAAGGAATACATCTTGGGGGCGACCGCAAGACTCTTGGCCTGCCGCACGAAATTCAGAATCTCGGTTTCATGGCCCGCCACCAGCACCGCATCGACGTTCTTGCTCTTGACCTGCGAGAGCAGCGAGTTGAAATCCGTGGCGTTAGTGCTGTAGCGCTCGTCCATGGCAATGGTGAACCCCGCCGCTTTCAACTTGGGCCGCGTACCCTCCGCCACCGAGACGTCGAAGGCATCGTCGGCATAGAGCAGCGCGACCGTTTTCGGGGGCGGGTCGAGTTCTTTCATCATCTCGACCGTCGAGCCGAAATAGTTGCTGGCCGGCGCCAGCGTTCCAAAAATATACTTGAAATTGCGCGCGAAGATCTGATCCGACGCGCCGCCGCCCTGGACCATCGGAATCTTGTACTTCTCGGACACCGCCGAATCTGCCAGCGCGAAATTGCTGGCGAACGGCCCCAGCAGAAAATTCACATTATCCCGTGAAACCAGTTGGGTGTACTGACGCACGCTCAAATTGACGTCGGACTGGTTGTCATAGATCTTGAGCGCGAGCTTGTATGTCTCGTCGCCGATCTTGACCCCGCCGGCTTCGTTGATCTTGTCGACAGCGAGCTGATAAGCGTCACGATAATACCGGCCGGTATTGGCCACCGGTCCCGTCAGTTGGACCGACGCGCCCAGGACAATATCCTTCGCCAGAGCCGGACCGGACGACATTGCCAGCGTCATCGCAACGGCAGCAGCGGCCAGGGTGGCCGGCAAACCGGAAAATTTCAGCATGTGACGAACCTCCTCATCTTCGATGCCCGTTTTCCCCGGTCTTGTATTTGCTCGCGGTCACCCGGCGGGAATGCTGCTGGGAGGATGCCCCAGAGACCCGTACAACCAATGCGCTAGCACTTTGGTTCCAACCTCCGATGAGGGCCGGACCTGCGTTGCGCTGTGGTCCGCGACCCGCCGGCGAGATGCGCGGTCTCGCGCATCTTGATACCCTCAGGGCGCCTCGCGCCGGCGTCAAGTAAGGCTTTCGTCGATACCTCCGAGGGGAGGGGAGGGAGCGTGGCCCGTTCGACGAGGCGTTCGGCCATTACGCCGGAAGGATGCCCACCCGCATGGCATAGGCCGTCACGTCGCGACGGAAATCGGCGATCATCCGTTCGAACAGCGCGAACGCTTCAAGCTGGAATTCCGCGACCACCTTGTGCGGCGGGAGCCGGCGATCCCCGATCCGGCGCTTGAGATGATCCAGCCGGTCCGATTGCTCCGACCAGAGGTGATCGATCAGCGCCATCATCACCCGGCGAAGGATGTCGACAAACATGGATTCGCCCATGCGAGCGATCTTGCCGTCGATCCAGCGGTCGGCCATGGCGCGTATATGCTGTGCGAGAGCTTGCGCAGCCGCCCCGGGATCGGCGGATGGCGGATTGATATCGACGGCGAGCGTCAGGACGGACCGGACAGCGTGATCCAGTCCAGCGATGTCCCATGGCGCGACCGGCGTTGCGAAGCGGTCGATCAGATCGTCGATGGTTTCATGGCGCAGGCGCGCCGCTAACGTCAGCGTATCGTTGCCGTCGCGGATATTGCGGCGCAGATCGTAAATATTGTCACGCTGGCGCTGGATGATCGCATCGAATCGCAGCAGTCCGAGACGTCGGTCGAAGCTGCGGATCTCATGTCGCTTCTGCGCCGCGCGGATCAGGCGGCTTGCGACCGCAGGCGCGATGGGTGCGTTCTGGTCAGGTCGTGGCACGCTGATCGCGGCGTTGGCCAAAAATTCATCGTCCAGCGAGGCATGGAAGACGGAGCGCCCCGGATCGCCCTGCCGGCCGGCGCGGCCGCGCAACTGCTCGTCCATTCGTCCGTGATCATGATGGGTGGTGCCGATGACCAGCAGCCCGCCCGCGTCGATCACCCGCGCGCGGGTGGCTTCGTCCGCATGTTCGCCGCCAAGCCGGATGTCGGTGCCGCGACCGGCCATCGCGGTGGCGATGGTCACCGCGCCAGGAGCGCCAGCTTCGGCGATGATCTGGGCCTCGCGGGCATGATGTTTGGCGTTGAGCACGGCGAAGGTGCGCATTGTCGCGTCGCGCTCCGTCTGCTCGTGACGCTGCCGCCAGCCATTGGCTTCGAGCATCGCCGCCAGCGCTTCCGACCGTTCGATGGTTGGCGCGCCGATCAGCACGGGCTGGCCGCGTGCGGCCGCGTCTTCCAAATCCCGCAGGATCGCACGCATTTTGCCGGCGGCAGTGGCGTGAAGCACGGATTCGTCGATGCGGATCATCGGGCGGTGCGTCGGGATGGAAATCACATCGAGGCCGTAGATCTCGTTGTATTCCTCGGCGTCCGCCTTCGCCGTGCCGGTCATGCCGGCAAGCCTGGCGTAGCGACGGAAATAGGTCTGGAACGTGATCGCCGCGAGCGTATGCGTTTCCTCGCCGATCGCGCAGCCTTCCTTGGCCTCCAGGGCCTGATGCAGTCCTTCGTCGTAGCGTCGTCCCGGCATCGGACGGCCGGTCAGCCCGTCGACAATGGTTACGCCGCCGTTCTCGATGACGTAGTCGCGGTCGCGGACGAGCACGGCATGAGCCCGCAGCGACTGCACGACATGGTGAAGCAGCGAGATCGATGCGATGTCATGGAGCGTCGTCGAAGCCTTCAGCAGTCCTTGTTCTCGCAGCCGCCGCTCGACTTCGCTGTACCCCGCCTCGGTCAACGCGACGCGACGCCGAGAATCGATCTCGTAATGCGAGGGCTGCAAGAGGGCGATGACGGCATCGATCGCCTTGTAAAAGCCCGAGTGATCGCCAAGCGGGCCGAACAGCGCCAGCGGCATGCCAGCATCGTCGATCAGCGTGGCGTCGGCCTCGTCGACCAGTGCGAAGGCATGGCCGCGCTGGACGGTTTCCGCGGCGGAAAATTTCATGTTGTCGCGCAGATAGTCGAAGCCGAATTCGCTGGCGATTCCGTAGGTGATATCGCAACGATAGGCCTCGCGCCGGCTGTCGTCGTCCATCTCCTGGGTGATGACGCCGGTGCTCAGCCCCAGCAAATCGTAAACCGGGCGCATCCAGCCGGCGTCGCGCTCGGCCAGATAGTCGTTCGGCGTGGCGACGTGGACGCCTTCGCCGGTCAAGGCATGGAGTGCGCAGACCAGCGTGGCGGTCAGCGTTTTGCCTTCGCCGGTCTTCATCTCGGCGATAAGGCCATCGTGAAGCGCGAGAGCGCCGATAATCTGCGCCGGAACGGGATGTTGGTTCAATGCGCGGCGCGAGGCTTCGCGGCCCAGCGCGAAGACTTCTTCCTTGATCTCGTCGAGGGACATGCCGGTTCGAACCCGCCGCCGCAATTCGTCGACGCGATCGCGCAACGCGCCGTCAGACAGCCGCCGGTGGTCTGCTTCTAGGGAGAGAATCCGGCGGGCCGTCGTTTCGTATCGGCTCAGTTTCCGGCGAGGGCCGAAAGTCAGCGCGCGCCCAGCCAGGCGCAGGATCATCGAAACTCAAAAAGGATCGGCATCGTGAAAGCAAATTGTGTACCGCCGATATCGTTTGGCGGTTCGGGCAACGGCTGCGCGCGTTGCAGGAGGTCGAGTGTTTCGCGATCGAGGGCGTCGGATCCGCTGCCTTTAACGATTCTGCTGGAGATGACGTGGCCCTGGCGGTCAACGACGAAGGACACCCGCGACGTGCCGGTCTCGTGACGTCGCTGGGCTTCATGGGGATATCGCTTGCTTCGCTGCAGGTGAAGGGCCAACTTCCGCTTCCAGCTTACGAGCTGCGCCTTGCGCGAGGCCGCAGCCGTCGGCGCCGTGGTGGCTGACGCCGCAACCAGCGGGGGCGTTGCGTTCGGCGTCTTTTCCTTCTCTTCCTTCTTTTCTTCTTCCTGCTTCTTCTCGGGAGTTGTTTCCAGCGCAACGTCGGGCTCGGCGACCTGCGGAAGCGGCGGCTCCGGCTCCGGCACCTTCTCCGTCTTGACTTCCGCCTTCTCCTGAGGCGGAGGAGCCTCGTCGGTCTGCATCTGCTCCTCGCCCGGCGCGACGTCCCGCGCCTCGGCGTCACGGAAGGACTCGGTGGTAAAATCCACCTCGATTGCCGTTACGGTATCGAATGTATCGCCTTCCGCCGGAGTCATGAGCAAGGCGGCGGCGACCGCGCCATGGAGCGACAGGATGGCGACGAAGCAGGTGCCCCAGCGCAGCAGTTCGTTCCGTGTCATCTTGCGATAGCGGTGCGGCATACTCATTGCGGGACTCCGACGGATTGCGTTCCGCCCGCAGACTCAAGCCCGACCAATGCAATCTTGAGATAGCCGGCAGCCCGCAGGTCGTTCATCAGCGTCATTACATCGCCATAGGGGACCGTCTTGTCGGCGCGAACGAACAGCCGCTTGGTCCGATCCGATGACGTGATGGCGTCGAGCGAACCGGCAAGACCGGTGCGCGAGATGGGATCGTTGCCGATGGCGAGCGACCGGTCGGCCTTCATGGTGACGAAGATCGGCTTGTCGGGGCGCGGCTGTTTCGTCGCCGTCGACGCCGGCAGGTCGACGGCAATGTCGACCGTCGCCAGCGGCGCGGCAATCATGAAGATGATCAGCAGGACCAGAATGACGTCGATGAATGGCGTCACGTTGATGTCGCTGACCTGCGTCATCTCGTCTTCGGAGGATGATTGCTGAAGCGAAACGCCCACGCGCGCTACTCCGCAGCTCGCTGATGAGGGATCAGTTCTGCGCGGTTGAGATCCCTGCTCACCATGCGCATCAGTTCCGCCGAGCCATCTCCCAGCAAGCCGCGGTAGCTGTTAATGGATCGCGAGAACATGTTGTAGACCATTACTGCCGGGATCGCGGCGACGAGTCCCATCGCCGTCGCCAGCAATGCCTCGGCAATGCCGGGCGCGACGACGGCGAGATTGGTGGTTTGCGATTTCGAGATGCCGATGAAGGCGTTCATGATGCCCCAGACCGTGCCGAACAGTCCGACGAACGGCGCGGTCGAGCCGATGGTGGCCAGAATGCTGGTGCCGCGCGTCATGCGCCGCGCCGCGGCCGCCTCGATACGGCTGAACAGCGAAGCGATCCGCTCCTTGACGCCGTCATGGATCATGGCGTCCTGCGAACGACGGATCTCGTCGCGCGCGGCGTGGGTCAGCATCGCGATGTCGCTGCCGGAGTTCTCCAGTGTTTTGTTGGCCTCTTCGAGGGAGCGCGCACCTTCCACGCTGCGAAGATCCCGCATGAGTTTGCTTCGAGCGGCGAGCAATTCGATCGTTTTGGCGAGCCAAACCGACCAGGTCACGACCGAGGCGAAGGCCAGGCCGATCATCACCGCCTTCACGATGTAATCGGCGGCCATGAACATGCCGATGGGCGTCAGTTCATGTGGCAGAATCGGCTCGGGGGCTTCGGCCACCTCCGTCGCGGGCGGAGCCTGTTGCTCCGCCGGCGCGGGGGACGGCGCAGTCTGCTGCTCTGTGGACGAGGCCTGAGACGCGGGCTGCGATGAAGGCTGGGCGATCTGTGGCGCGGGCGAAACGGACTGCGTGGCGGCCGGAGCTTGTCCGGAAGGAGCCGCCTCGTGCGTACCGGGCTGAGCCAGGGATTGTGCCTCAACGACGTGCGGCGCGACCGAAAACGTCAACAGAGAGAGGAGCGCGATCGCGGAAGCCTTTGCGGCTCGCGTTCGCTTGTTGCGCCTTATCTCGTTGTTATTGCTCAGAAGGTTCAGAGGCAGCTTCATGTTGGCAAACTCTATATTGATGCGCTGCTCTGGACTGGTCGCGCGGGACAAAACGGATGCACAGGCACTCCGAGGTTGGTCTAGCGTCTGTATTTTTTGAATCAAACAGGGAAACAGCGTGAGGATTTTAGAATCTCTCTTAAAACGTGCGGTGCGAATGAACGCGCCACTGCGAATGCCGCATCACGGATAGCCCTGCGACATTCCGTCCCGGTCGAAGGTCCTGAAAACTAGAACCTCTATAGACTGATGCAAATTGCAGCGTGGGAATATTGCTCACGAAAATTTTTTAGTTAATGACGAGCGACATATCGCGGATGCCGATTTGCTCCCGTGATGTCTGCAATTGATGTCTGCAATCTTTAAGGATGGGTGGGGCGAATGGGTATTTCATCGGTAGGTGACGCGGGTGACACGAACGGCGACGTGGCGGGACAGTCGTCGGTCGTGGGTTGGAGCAAGGCAATGATCGGCATTGCCGCGGTGATGCTGATTCCCGACTCCGCAGATGCTCAACCGGCGCCCAGCGCCGACGATCTTCCGCAGGTTCGCGTCACCGCGCCGAAGCGGCAGGCCAAGAAAAGAACCGCGCATCGGGCCCCGGTGCGCGCCGCGCCAGCGCCGGTTGTCGCTCCTTCGCCAAGCAATGTTCAGGTCAATCCCATCGTCGGTGACGGCCATGGCGTCACCGGCTATCAGGCTCCGGCGCAGGCCGGAATTTCCCGTCTTCCGGTGCCGCTGCGCGATACCCCGCAGACCGTCAACGTGGTCACCCAGCAGGTTATCCAGGAGCAGCGTCTTCTCAGCATGGAGGATGCGCTGCGAACGGTGCCGGGCATTACCTTCAGCGCGGGCGAAGGCGGGCAGCAAGGCGACAGCCCGATCGTCCGCGGCTTCGCGGCGCGTGGCGACATGTTCCGCGACGGTATCCGCGATCCGGGTTGGTATACGCGCGACCTGTTTAGCGCCGACCGCGTCGAAGTGTTCAAGGGACCATCGGGATTTGCCTTCGGTCGCGGCTCGACCGGCGGTGCGATCAACACAGTTTCCAAGTTGCCACAAGCAACCAACTTCGTGGATGGCACCATCAGCGGCGTCACCAGCGGCGGCTACCGCGCCGAGGTGGATGCCAATGGCAAACAGGGGAATTTATCCGGCCGCATCGCGGCGATGTATCAGGATATTCCTACTGAGAGCCGCGACCACGTTTTCGCAAAGCGCTGGGGCGTCGCGCCGTCGTTCAAGGCGGAGTTCTCGCCGGATACTCGCGCGATCCTCAGCTACGTCTATCAGGGTGAGGACAGCGTGCCGGATTACGGTCGCCCCTACCTCCCTGCGCCGACCTACAGTGCGGCGACCGGCGCGCTGACCAACCCCGGCTATTACGGCACTGGCGCGGCGACACCGCCCGTCCCGGCGCCCCGCAACGTGTGGTACGGCGTCGCCAGCGGACCGCTGGCCGACCGGGTGCTGACCGACACCCATATCGGCACATTGCGCTTCGAGCACGACTTTGACAAAGATCTGAAGATTTCAAACGCGACACGCTACATCGCCGTGGACCGCATGGCGCGACCGACGGCGCCGCGCAGCCTCGGTGACGTTACGGGTACACCTTTCCCGAGTCCGTTTCCCCCCGCCTTCACCAACTACCCTGTCGACCAAATGACTGTTGGCCGGCAGCACTTCGAGACCGTGACCGATAACACGCTTCTCATCAACCAGACCGACTTGACCGGCAAGTTCTGGACCGGCGGCTGGGAGCATACGTTTGCGATGGGCGTCGAGGCCGCGCGCGAAACTCGCGATCAGATCCGTGCCAATTATTGTACCCAGACCAACCCGGCGTGCCGGACCAGCGTCTGGGATCCGGTGGATACGTCCTATGGAGGGCCGAATACCGGGTTCGGCTTGCCGAATTCGACGGTGTCGACCAACTACGCAGTTTACGGCTTCGATCAGGTCAAGCTCAACGAATACTTCGAGTTGCTCGGGTCGATTCGCTACGACAACTTCCGTTCGAACTACACCAATCTCGCTGCGGTGCCTGCGAGCCAGCATCTCAGCCGGACCGATGATATGGTTAGCTGGCGGGTCGGTGGTGTCTTTCACCCGACGCATAATTCGAGCGTCTATGCCGCCTATGGCGTCTCGTACAATCCAGCCGCCGAGTTCCAGACGCTCAGCGACGCCAGCAATAACGCCGCGAACGTCTTGCTGCCGCCTGAGAAAAACACGACGCTCGAGGTCGGCGTCAAGGCCGACGTACTTAACGGCAAGCTGACCCTGAGCGGCGCGGTGTTCCGCATCGAGAAAACCAACCTGCGCATCCCGATCGATCCGGTCTTGAATACGGCGCTGGTGCTTGGTGGTCTGGCGCGCGTGGATGGTGTCGAACTGGGCGCTGCAGGCAAGCTCACCGACCAGTGGAGCGTGTTCGCCGGCTACAGCTATCTCGACTCCAAGATCGTCAATACAACTGATCTCTCCCAGTTGGGCAACCAGCTCCCGAATACACCACCACACAATTTCACGCTGTGGACCGCTTACGATCTTACGCCGCAGTGGACTGTCGGCGGTGGTCTGACCTATGCTGCAAGCACTTTCGTCAATACGACGAACACCTCTTATGTGCCGGAATACTGGAAGCTCGATCTCATGACGAGCTACAAGGTCACCAGGGATTCGCTGTTGCAGCTCAACGTCTACAACGTGACCGATGAGCTTTATTACGCGCAGTACTATGGTGGCCATGCCGTCCCGGCCGCCGGACGAACCGCGATGCTGACCTACCGCTATCATTTCACGCCGCCGCCGCCGGTTGTCGATTATCCGGTGAAGGCCGCGCGTTACATAAGCAAGTGACCCGCATTACAGTGGATCAGTAAAACTGACGATATCGGAGCCGGCGTCGCGAGGCGCCGGCTTTTTTCTGAAGGAATGTTACAGTGCTGGTTCGAATCCCGAATGTCCTCTCTCCCGAGCAGGTGAAGCGCTGCCGCGAGGTGCTGGAACGGGCCGCCTGGGCGGATGGGCGGATCACCGCCGGGCATCAATCAGCCCAGGTGAAGCGCAACCTGCAACTGCCCGAAGGTACGCCGGAAGCCCGCGAACTCGGCGACATGGTGCTGTCGGCGCTCAACCGGAATCCGCTGTTCATGTCGGCGGTCTTGCCGAAGACGATCTTTCCGCCGCTGTTCAATCGCTACGATGCTGACGGCGAGATGAATTTCGGCTCGCACGTCGACAACGCGATTCGCACCATTCCCGGAACCGGACGGCGCGTGCGGACCGACGTGTCCTCGACCCTGTTCCTGTCGTCGCCGGAAGAGTATGACGGCGGCGAGCTGGTGATCGAGGATACCTACGGCTCGCATTCGGTGAAGTTGCCGGCCGGCGACATGATCGTATATCCAGGCACCAGCGTTCACCTTGTCACCAAGGTGACCCGTGGCTCGCGCCTCGCGTCATTTTTCTGGACCGAGAGCATGATCGCCGAGGTCACGAAACGCGCGATGATGTTCGACCTGGATATGTCGATCATTCGCCTCAACGCCGACCATCCCGAGCACCCGTCTTTGGTGTCGCTGACCTCGCTGTACCATAATCTGCTGCGTCAATGGGCATTGACCTGATGTTCGACGCTCGCCTGTCTGCAGCCTGACTCTATAGGGCGGCGTTTTCGAGCGAAGTGGAGACCGGTTCGCGTGAAGAACCGCGTCAAATCAAAATCATAGAGCGCGCTTCTGATTCCATCAGAAGCGGAAAGGCTCTAGTGGAGTGAATTTGACATTCGCTACCCACTTTGCAGCAAACCCGTCAGGCGAATGTCAAATTCAAAACTCCACTAGAAACCTGATAGCTGCTAGTGGTCCTTTGATTCTAACATTTGCAGGAACGCGCTGCCGCAACGGGATGCAAATGTTAGAATCGGACCACTAGGCCAGCATGGCGTCGAGAGTGGGCGTGGTTTGTTCAACGATGCTGTCGCCGTCGCTGCCCGCGAAACGAATGAGAGCCGCGAGTTGGTGCCTGACGGCGAAATCGACTCCCGCGTCCGGCCCCAGCACCATCAGGGCCGTCGCGTAGGCATCCGCTTCCATGCAGGAGCGATGCAGGACGGTCGCGGTGATCATGTTATTGGCGATCGGCCATCCGGTTCGTGGGTCGAGTGTGTGGGAGAAATGCCGTGCGCCGTGAGCGAAGCCGCGTTCGCAGCCGGATGTCGCGATGGCGAGGTCGTGCAGGGCAACGAGCATTGGCTCTGCCGCGACGCCCGCTGTCTGAGCGGGCCGATCGATCTCGACCCACCACGGGCTGCCGTCGGGCTTGACCCCGTGCCCCCGCAATTCGCCGCCGATTTCCACCAGGGCGTTGTGAATGCCAAGCTCGAGCAGGGTTTCCGCCACCAGATCGACGGCGAAGCCCTTGGCGATGCCGCAGAGATTGACAGGCCCGCGATTGTCGCGACGCAGACGGCGGGCTCCGGCGTCGAACTCGAGTTGGCGCCATCCGCAAGCCTGATGGAGTCGGGCGATCTCATCCGGCGGCGGCGGCGCTGTGCGAGGTCCGCTCGGGCCGAAACCCCAGAGATCGATCAGCGCTCCCATGGTCGGATCATAGGCGCCGTCCGATTCCTGTGCGATGCGAAGCGCGCTCGCCATCACCTGGCCAAGCTCGCGCGGCAGGTCCTGCCATTGATCCGGCGGCAGCCGGTTGAACCGGCTGGTGTCGGATTGGTGCTCCCACGGGCTCATCTGCGCGATCACGCGATCGAGCGCGAGGGGAATCGTCCGGCGCAGCGTCTGCGCGCTCGCGGACGAGCCGACGAAGCGGCACGACCATGTGGTGCCCATGGTCGCGCCGCTGAGATCCTGAATGCGCCCCCCCGCCGGAATGGCCGGCGGCGTCGCCGGCATCGTCGGG
This sequence comes from Bradyrhizobiaceae bacterium, assembly GCA_044508545.1. GTDB lineage: Bacteria > Pseudomonadota > Alphaproteobacteria > Rhizobiales > Xanthobacteraceae > Nitrobacter. Next base: position 14,014 of record JBIQHO010000029.1, read on the forward strand.
ATCGCCACGTGCCGGGCGACTGACGCTCTCATCGGCGTCGTTACTGCGGCAGCACTTCGAGCGTGACGGCGTAGCTGCTGCGGCGCTGGGCGTCCTTGATCTTGCTCTTGTCGTCGCGCACCGACGCGCTCATCCAGTAGAAGCCGGGCGCCGGCCATGTGATGCTGAAGGTGCCGGTCTCGTCGGTCGTGGACTTGGTGTCGTTCAGCGTGTCGCGATAGCGGATCCCGCCGGGAACGACCTCGACCGCGACGCCTTTTGCGGGCTGCCCGTCCAGCATCAGGCGGAACGTCGCCTTCTCGCCGGCGACAAGATTGTTCGGGTGGGTAACAGGAACCAGCTCAAGTCCGACGCCGGTCGGCTTCAGCGTCGCGTCCGACGGCTTGCCGGACGTGACGAAGGATTCGACGCGGCCGCGGCTTTCGGTAACCTTCACGTCGGTCGCATTGGCGGGAATGGCCGAGGCGAGGTCCTCGGGCTTGCCGCGCCAGCGCTTGTTCTGGCCGTCGACCTTGTAGCTGGCGAACAGGCCCTGGTTGGCCACCGTCAATTTGTAGGTGCCGGGCTGCGCCAGCTTGAAATCGAAGGAGCTGCGAAAATGGCTTTTTGCCAGGTTCTCCGGCGTGATGGCCTTGCCGTCGGGGCCTTCAATCGAGAGGTTGTCGAGCTGCAACGGATTATGCTCGAAGTAGAACAGATCGTTGGAGACGGCAGCGTCGACCGTGACCCAGAGGTCCGATCCGGACAATACCGTGGCCGACGGCAGCAGCCAGCCGCGATGTGCCTGCGCCGGCAGAGCCAGCAGTGAAGCGGTCGCTGCGATCAGGGCGAGCTTGAGAGGGTTGGTCATGGCGAAATCCTTATCCATGAAAGCTGAGGGGGCGACGATGCGCGGCGTATTCGTAGGCGGCGGCAGATCAGGGGGTCAGCTTCAATGAGACCGAGCCAAGCTCGCGTTCGCCCTTGGCCTCGCCGTTCGCCGGGGCTTTCGGCGGCCATTCGAACGGGATTTTCAGAAGCTCGCGGCCGCCGACTTCGCGCGCGGCTTCGATGACGAGCTGGTAGCTGCCGGGCGTGAGCCCGTCGAGAGGCTTTGACGCGCTATCGAACTTGATCTGATGGGTGCCGGGCGCGCGGGTCGGGCTCGACAGGCCATCGGCCGGCATCGTCAGCTCGCGGCCGGTGCGGCGCCACCACTGTCGCAGGTCCTTGAGCCACTTCGTGCCCTCATTGTCCTTGTGCTTGACGTCGTACCATACGGCAAGATTTTCGATCTTGCCGCCGTCGGCCTTTTCGACCCACATGGCGACGTAGGGCTTGTGATACTCGACCACGCTGAGCTGCGGAATATCGATGCTGATCGTGGCTTCGGACGCCAGCGACGAACCTGCGGCGAGGGTGGTGAGTGCAGCGGAAATCAGGAGGCGCATAGTTGACCTTCTATCCATGAATGAGAAGAACGGCGAGCAGTGTCGGAATAATTAGGCCCAGCCCGACGACGGGCCAGGTGGCCGGCCGCCGCTTGGAGTGAAGCTGCAGCAGCAACAGGCCTGTGACACAGAAGATCGTCGCGGCGATCGCGAACACGTCGATGAACCAGCTCCACGCCTTGCCGGCATGGCGGCCTTTGTGCAGATCGTTGAGATAGGCAATCCAGCCGCGCGTGGTGATCTCATACGACACCGCGCCGCTGTCGCGCTGGACGCTGAGCCAGGCATCGCCCCCGGGCTGCGGCAGCGCGACATAGACCTCATCGGCCGACCATTCGGTGTCGCGGCCGGCGGTATTGACGCCAATTTCACGCTGCAACCACGCGCTGATTGCCGGCGGCAGCGGCGCCTTGGCCGCGGCTGGGTTGGATTTCAGGTCGGCGATCATGGCAGGTGGAAGCTGCGCCTCGTGCATCGTAACGGTCGGCTTGGCTTCGATCCGTCCGGAATTGTTCAGCGTGATCCCGGTCAACGCGAACATCAGCATCCCGATCAGGCAGAGACCCGAGCTGATCCAATGCCATTGGTAGAGCTGGTTGATAAGGAACGCGCGACGCTTCTTTCGCTTCCAGAGTTCGTCGCCGTCGACTGTCAATCTGTCCGGGTTGTCCATTCGTATCGTCACTGTTGCCAGGTCGTGCAAATCGAGGCGGTGCGCACGGCACCTTTCAGATCAGCGCAAATTGTTTAGCGAAGCCCACATCGCTTTACTACAGGACGAAATTAGGTTCGTTCTAAACTGGCCCTGCGCTGTTCTGTCGCTGTGCCCGTCAGTTCTCCGATATCGCCGCTAAAGCTCGACTCCGGCGCGAACGGGCCGGGAGCGGATGCCGGTGCGCATTGAGGATCGATAGGCGGCATCGAAGAATCCGGATCCGGGACAGGAAATGCGGCACGTCGCCTGATCGTTTGGTGTTACCGCTTCCCACGCGCCGAAACGGACGCGTCCCGCAGGCGTCCGGCAGCCGGACCGGGGGGGTGGAAATACGGTTCCGACAGACTGGAATGCCGATGACATATTTTCTATATCATCGAGCGCATATGACTTGCGTCAGGATATTCAAGGTGAGGAGACGATGACCTCGACGATCGACAGGGACGGCGCGGCCGAAAGCCGGGTATTTGAAGCGGATGTTGCCAAGCTGCTCCAGATGATGGTGCATTCGGTCTATTCCGACAAGGACGTGTTCTTGCGCGAGTTGATTTCGAATGCCGCGGACGCCTGTGAGCGGCTGCGCTACGAGGCGATCAGCAATCCCGCTTTGCTTCCGGACGACACCAGACCGCAGATCACGCTCGCGATCGATGCCGAAGCGCGGCAGTTGACGGTCGAGGACAACGGCATCGGCATGAGTCATGACGAGATGGTCGATGCGCTCGGAACCATCGCCCGCTCGGGCACCAAGGCTTTCATCGAGCAGGCCAAAGCTGCCGAAGCGGGCGAGGGCGTGAACCTGATCGGTCAGTTCGGGGTCGGCTTCTACTCCGCCTTCATGGTGGCGGATCGGGTCGACGTGATCTCGCGGCGCGCCGGTGCAAGCGAGGCGTGGCGCTGGTCGTCCGACGGGAAGGGGACGTTCACGGTAACGTCGGCGGATGTCAGCGAGGCGCCTGCGCGAGGCACCCGCGTGACGCTTCATCTGACGGAAGACGCGAAGGGGTATACCGACCGGCCCAGGCTCGAACAGATCGTCAGGGATCAATCGGGCCATGTGCCTGTCCCGATCGTGCTTGTCGAAAAACCCGGTGCCGCCCCGACAGAAATCGCAGACGGCGCAGCGTTATGGACCAAGCCGCGCGGCGAGATCAGCGCTTCCGAATACGCCGATTTCTACCGCAGCGTGGCGGGCCAATTCGACGAGCCGGCGCTGACCGTGCATTTCCGTGCTGAAGGGCGGCAGGAATTCACGGCGCTGCTGTTCGTGCCGCAGACGCGGCCTTTCGATCTGTTCGAGACCGAGCGCAAGGGGCCCGTCAAGCTTTACGTGAGGCGCGTCTTCATTACCGACGACGCCGATCTGCTGCCCCGCTATCTCAGATTCGTGCGCGGCGTCGTCGACTCATCTGATCTTCCGCTGAATATCTCGCGCGAAATGATTCAGGAAAGCCCGATTCTGGCGGCGATCAAGAAGAGTATCACAGGCCGCATCCTGAGCGAGCTTGAGAAACTCGCCGAAAAAGACCCGGCCGCTTACGGGAAAATCTGGGAAACCTTCGGTCTGATGTTCAAGGAAGGCATCTACGACGCCTATGACCGGCGCGATGTCATTCTCGGACTTTGCCGTTTCAAGACCACGGCGGGTTCGTTGCGAAGTCTCAAGGACTACGTCGGCGCCATGAAGGAAAATCAGACGTCGATCTACTATCTCGCGGGGCACGACGCCGCGCGCCTCGAGGCGTCGCCCCACCTGGAGGGTTTCCGTGCCCGCGGCGTGGAGGTTCTGCTGCTGTCCGACCCGGTCGACAGCTTCTGGGTCACGTCCGGGCCGAACTTCGAGGGCAAGCCGTTCAAGTCCGTGACCCAGGGCGCGGCCGATCTTGCGGCGATCCTGCGCGAGGACGCGAATGCCGAGCCTTCACAGGAGGTCGGCGCTGAAGTCACGGAGTTCCTCTCCTTTCTCAAGACGACGCTTTCAGTCCTGGTATCCGACGTGCGATCGTCCGAGCGCCTCACCGACAGCCCCGTCTGTCTTGTTGCCGCCGAGTCCGGGCCCGACAGGCAACTGGAAAAGATTCTTGTCGGCGTCGGACAACTCACCGGCGCATCCAAGCCGGTTCTCGAGGTGAACCCGAGGCATCCGCTGATTGCTTCGTTGGCGGCGCTCGGGGACAGCGATCGCGCGTTCAAGGAGGACACGGCGCGGATGCTGCTCGATGACGCGCGCGTTCTCGACGGCGATCGTCCCAGTGACGCGCTTGAGTTTTCGAAGCGGCTGGCCCGCATCGTCGAGCGGGGACTGCGCGGGTCGACAGGCTAGCTAGAGCGTTTTCGAGCGACGTGGATACCGGTTCGCGTCAAGAAAACGCGTCAAAACAATATCATAGAGCCCCGCTTCTGATTCC